>JALHDK010000060.1:2324-14073 GCA_022838965.1 Actinomycetales bacterium
GCGACGAGGTCGGGGCCGAGCGTGCGTGCCGGGTTCATCGAGGCGCCCGAGAGCGGGCTGGCCCACAGGCCGGCCAAGGCGACGTATCCTCCGACGCCGAGCGCGCCGATGACTCCGACGTTCTGCGCCCCCGAGGCGGTGCCGAGGATGACACTGACGAGACCGAACGTGAGCACGGCCTCCATCCAGAACGCGGCCCCGGGGGCGTGTCCTGGCGCGGGGTGGGTGGACCCGTAGCTCGCGGATACCCCGGTCAGCGCCGTGAGGAGCCACGTCGCCAGGACAGCCGCGGCCACCTGCGCGGCGAGGTAGCCGGGCACCCGCCGCCACGGGAAGTCCGAACGCAGGGCGAACGCGATACTGACGGCGGGGTTCAGGTGCGCGCCGGAGACCCTGCCCATGAACAGGATGACGCCCAGCACCATCAGCCCCGGGGCCACCGCGGCGGCCTCCCGGCTGATCACACCGGGGAACGCCTCGCTCATCATCCCGCCGCCCGCGGCGACGAGCACGAGGAGGAAGGTGCCCAGCAGCTCGGCGAACAGCCGCCTCCACTCCTGCCTGGGGTTGCTGAAGTCCTCGATCGGCCCGAGCACCCGCTGCCTGTACTCCCGCGAGAGCCACCCTCGATGGCGAGTCACCGCATTACCCTACTCCCGGAGGTCTCCACGGGAAGCGATCTGCGGACGCCCTGCCAGCCTCCCGGTGCCGGGAATTGCCGCACCGCTTGCAACCGTCAGGAGCGACATGCCCGGAGGGCGCCCACGCTTCCGCCTCAGCCGTTCCCTGATGTGGCCGGCTCTGGCCGGAACGGCTGTGCTGGTCGTCGTCGCGGCCGGGGCTGTGGCAGCGTTCGAGACCGACACGGTGACCTCGTTCTGGCGGGGCCTGTGGTGGTCGATCAGCCTCGTCACCACGGTCGGGTTCATCGGTCCGCCACCCACCACGGATGCGGGCGCGGCGCTCTCGGTGGTGCTCATGGTCATCGGGTTCGTTCTCCTGGCGACGGTCAGTGCTGCCCTGGCGTCGCTCTTCGTCCGCGACGACGAGCGGCCACGCGAGGTGCGGGAGGAGAGCATCGAGCATGCCCTCCTGGCCGCCCTCAGAAGCGTGGAACTCCGGCTGGCGGTGATCGAAGGTCGACTCGCCCAGCGGTCACCAGCCCCCACCGATCCGATCCCGGGATCGCCGGACGCCGGTCAGACGGGCGGGCCCTCCGAGGCCTGAGCGGCGGGCCCGCCGGCTTCGGGAGAACCGAACGCCGCCCACGCTGCGACGGCGTGGTCTACCTTCGGATCACCCGATGCGTTCAGCGTCTGCGTTCTCGAGGAGTTCTCATGCGCCTGCGAATCATCACCACAGCTCTCACTCTTGCCCTCGCCGCGGCCCTCGCCGCCGCTCCCGCCAGCGCGGCCGACGGCGACCATTACGTAGCCCTCGGCGACTCGTACGCCGCCGGGACCGGGACGGCCACCGTCGTCGATCTCTCGGCCAACCCGTGCCTCCGCAGCGACTCCGCCTACCCCAACCGCCTCGCGGCGGCGGGTGGCTACCTCGACTTCGACACCTACGCGTGCGCCGGCGCGTCCACGAGAATCCCGGCGACCGACGTGCCGCCGTACTGGCAGCCGTCCCTCGTGACTGAAGATGTCGACGTCGTGACCATGACGCTCGGCGGCAACGACTTCCTCTGGTTCACCGACAGTCCCCTGCGCTGGACGGACGTCCTGCGCCAGTGCCTGTACGCCGAGGGAGTCATGGGCTCGCCCGGGTGCCGCACCTGGATCACCGACGGTCCCGACATGCCGGGCCTCAGCGCGCGCATCACGGATCTCGTCTCGGAGGTGAGCGGGCAGGCGCCGGACGCCTCGATCCTCGTCTCCGGCTACCCGCGCCTGTTCGGGAGCTTCTCGAGCCCGACATGCACGGTCGGAACCGCGACCCTCACCGGCCTCCCCGTCCCCGTTTCCGTTCCCGTGCTCGTCGCGAAGCAGGACGCCCGCTGGCTCAACCAGCAGGTCACCACGGTCAACAACGCCATCCGGCGGGGGGTCAACGCGGCCAGGGAGATGGGCGTGGACGTGACCTTCGTCGATGTGGCGCCCGCGTTCAACGGCCACGGCCTGTGCGACCGCTCGGAGCCGTGGCTCAACGGAGTCCTCGGCCTGGAGGTGGTCGCCGGCGAGGTACGCGTGTGGCCGCAGAGCTTCCACCTGACCGCCAACGGCGACGCCGCCTACGCGGACCGCTTCCTCGCACGGGGGTTCGGCGAGTAGCCGCCGTGCACGGCTACGACTCGACCCGGGAGCCCGGCTACCGCCGTCTCCTCGCGGCTGGTGACCTGGATCAGCGGGTGGTGGAGGCGCGGGACCGGCTGTCCCGCTGCGACCTGTGCGGCCTCGACTGCGGCGTCGACCGGCTCGCGGGCCGCATGGGCACATGCCGCACCGCGGCCACGGCGCGCGTGTCCAGCTGGGGTCCGCATCACGGCGAGGAGGTCCCGCTGCGTGGCTGGCACGGTTCCGGGACGATCTTCTTCACCCGCTGCACCATGCGGTGCGTCTTCTGCCAGAACCACGACATCTCCCAGACCGACAACGGCGACCTCCTCGAGCCGGCGGACCTCGCGGAGATCATGCTCCGCCTGCAGGCGCGCGGCTGCCACAACATCAACCTCGTCACCCCCACCCACGTCGTGCCCCAGATCCTGGCGGCCGTCGCGGTCGCGGCGCGGCGGGGGCTGCGGATCCCGCTGGTCTACAACACCGGTGGCTACGACTCCCTCGCGGCGCTGCGCCTCCTGGACGGCGTGGTCGACATCTACCTGCCGGACATGAAGTACGGCGATCCCGCCGTTGCCCAGCGCTACTCGAAGGTCCCGAACTATCCCGCCGTGAACCAGGCGGCGGTCGCCGAGATGCACCGCCAGGTGGGGGACCTCGTCCTGGACGCCGCGGGGCTCGCCACGAGGGGCCTGCTGGTCCGGCACCTGGTCCTGCCGCATGGACTCGCCGGCACCGCGACCGTGCTGGGCTTCCTCGCGGACGAGATCTCCCGCGACACGTACGTGAATCTCATGGACCAGTACCACCCCGCCTACCGGGCGGCTCGCTATCCCGAGATCGATCGCCGCGTCACGCCGGAGGAGTTCCGCGCCGCCGTGGAGATCGCAGGGGCCGTGGGGCTCCGGCGGCTCGAGCCCTGACCGGCGCACTCGCGCCCGCCCGCGGCGAATGCGCCGCGGACCAGCGCCACGATCCGCTGCAGCGCGTCGTCGTCCAGCTCGGGGTCGACAGGCAGGGTGAGCAGGTCCGTCCGCCAGGGACGGTCGCGGGGATGGCCCGGGGGCCGGTCCCACTGCACCGGGGCTACCACTCCCGCCGCGGCGAGGACGCGAGCCGCCCGCTCGGCGTCGGGGTGGCTGACGACGACGCAGCACGCGGTGGCGGCCACGGTGACGTCGGGGAGGGCGGCCTGCAGGCGGGCGGCGTTGTGGCGGCGGCGGCGGGCCAGAGCGGCGACGTCGAGCCGCAGGAGGGTCTCGCGCGCGGCGGCGCTGATCGCCGCAGGTTCCCAGCTCTCATCGGCGAGGTCCTCAGCCCGGGCGAGCGCTTCGGGGGCACGTCCGCCGCGAAGGCCGCTCGCCCGGAGGGTGGTGAAGAGGTCGTCGGTCGCCCGCCGGGGGAGGACGGGGCTCTCGTGCAGCCCGACGGCGTAGGCCCCGTCGGTCAGCGGGAGGAGCTTGCGGAGGCTCGCAACCCGGTAGTCCGCCGGGATCGTGGGCGGGTCGAGGACGGCGTGGGTCTCGTCGACGGTCAGCGGGTGACCCGCCGCGCGGGCCGCTGCGAGGGCGGTGAGCAGCCCGGGTTCGGGTGCACGTCCGTGGGTGACGGAATGCAGCACCGCTGCCCGGGGCCGGTCGCGGAGAGCGGCCAGCAGGGCATCGGGCCGGAAGAGCGTGTCAGGCCCGGTCGCCGCGGTGCGCACCGCGATGCCCTCGAGCTGGAACGGCAGGAACATCGAGAGGCAGTGGTAGTCGGGCCCGACGAGCACCCGGGTGCCCCGGAGGCGCAGATCGCGCGCCACGAGCGCGAGCGCGTGACGGCCGAGAGCTGTCAGCGCGACGCCCGTGCCGGACGCTGCGGCGCCCACGCACCAAAGGCCCTGATGAGCAGGCTTCTCCTCGCCCGAAGGTATGTGGCAGGTTCCTGCCATGTCATCAAGTTGCACGGAACCGCCAGCAGGTGCAGACTATTCACCAGAACGAAGTGCGACGCCTGCCCCCCTGCGTGTCGCACTTCGTTCAGTTTGTAGTATGACCGATTCCTCCCATCCGGCATCTGGAATCACGCGGCGCGCCAGTTTCACCGCCTCCCGACCGCTGGTTAGCGTGTAGGGGTGGCCCCGCTCCCTTTTCTCCCGCGACGTCGGAACGGCGACAGCGCCGAGACCGACGGGTTCGCCGCTGCCCCGGCTGGCATCAGTGAGGAGTCCGGGGTGGCTGACACCGCGGCCCCGGCGCGAGCCGCGGTGACGGGGAATCCCGCGCCGGGCGACGTCGATCTCCTGACCCGGGCCCTCATGCGTTGGCGTGACGAGATCACCGAGCTGGCCGGGGAGTCCACGTTGACGGACATCACCCAGCTCTCCGGGGCCCTGATCGATCTGACCCAGGCGCACCCCTCCGGCATCGCACAGCTCTACGCGGGCCGTCCCACGCGCCTGTCCAACCTGGTCCGCGAGCCGGGCGCCCTGCTCCTGGCCCGGCGGTCCGCCCGCGCCGTCCTGCAGCGGGCCGACGAGCTCGTCCAGCGATTCGCCACCGCCCCCATCTACCTCGTGATCGGTGTCGGTCACTGGGCCGATGCCCCGGCCGGGATGGACGGCGAGATCCGGCTGCTCAACGCCCCGCTGATGCTCCGGCCCCTGCACCTCGAACCGCTCGACGGCCCGGAGGCGGACTTCGAGCTGCGCCTCCAGCCCGGGATCGAGATCAATCCGGAGCTCGTCGCCGCCCTGCAGGGTGCCGGCGCGAAACCGGATCTCGACGTCCTGGCCGCGATGTCGGTGACCGAGCACGGCTTCTCCCCGCGCGCCACACTGAGCCGGCTCACCGAACTCGGCCGCTTCCATCTCGCCCAGTTCACGCTCGACGAACGCATCCTCGTGGGGCCCTTCGTGCACCCGGGCAAGATCCTGCTGCAGGATCTCGCCGCCATGGAACCGCTGATGCGGTCCCATCCGCTCGTCGCCGCGCTCGCAGGCGACATCGAGGTGCAGCGTGCGCTCGCCGAGCCGCTCCGCCCCACCAACCCCGGAGACCGTGCTCCCGACGCCGAACGCGGGGTGGGTGACCTGGATCCCACCCAGCAGGGCGTCATCGATCAGGTCGTGGCCGGTCGGAGCCTGCTGGTGGACGCGCGGCCCGGGTCGCAGGCCGCCGAGACGGTGGCCGCCGTGCTCGCGGATGCCGCCGCCTCCGGTCGGTCCGTGGTGTACGTCCCGGGGACGCGGCGCGCCGGCCGCGCGGTGACGAAGGCGCTCGCCGATGCCGGGCTGGCCGAGCTGGTGTTCGACCTGCAGGACACGCACTGGCGCGCCACCGCCGCTGAACGCCTCCGGTCGGGCCTCGCCCCCTGGGACGACCATCTCGATGACGCGGCCGTGATGCGGATGCGCGCCACCCTGCTGCACGTGCGCGGACGCCTGGAGAGCTACACGCAGGCGCTGCACCGCAGGCGCGAGCCCTGGGGGATCTCCGCGTACGACGCGCTGCAGAACCTCGCCGACCTGACCACGTCCGCCGTCGGGCCCCGCACCGCGGTCCGGCTGGACGCCGAGACCGTGGTGCGCCTCGACGTCGAGACACGCGCCCGGGCCGCCGATTCCCTCACCCGGCTGGCCCTGCTCGGCGGATTCTCGGTGCGACGCCACGACACCCCCTGGTTCGGCGCCCACGTCACCTCCACCCGGGAGGCGACCCGCGCCCTCGAGCTGACCCAGCTCCTGTCCGAGGTGACGCTCCCGGAGGTGCTCTCCGACGTCGGGCGCGTCGCCCGGGAAACCGGCCTCGAACGGGCCTCCACCCTGGGGGACTGGCTGGAGCAGCTCGAGATGCTCACCGGCCTCAGGGAGTCCCTCGACATCTTCATGCCGGTGATCTTCGAGCGCTCGGTCGCCGACATGGTCATCGCGACGGCGACGCCGCGGTGGCGGCAGGAGAACGGCGTCGAGATGTCGCTGGCGACGCGGCACCGCCTCACCCGGCAGGCCCGCGACATGCTGCGTCCCGGCCGCCCGGTGGCCGACCTCCACGACGCGCTCGCGAAGGTCCAGGCGCAGCGGGAGGTGTGGCGCCGCCACTGTCCGGCCGGCGGGTGGCCGAGCCTGCCGCAGGGCCTCGGAGACCTCGAGCGCACCGCACAGCGTGCCAGGGAGCAGGTGGACGAACTCACGGGCGTCTTCGACGACGACCTCTACGGGATGGAGCTCGAGGCCCTCCGCGACAAGCTGTTCGAGCTCGGCCAGGATCCCTCGGCGCTGCGCTACCTCCCCGAGATCAACGTGCTGGCGACCGAACTGCGCGGCCTCGGACTCGGGCCCCTGATCGACGACCTGCGGGAGCGTCGCGTCGATCCCGACTCGGCCGCCGGCGAGCTGGAGCTCTCGTGGTGGGCGTCGGTGCTCGAGACGATCCTCCGCTCCGATCCCGCTCTCGCGGACTACGACGGTGCCACGCTGAACGCGCTCGCCGACCACTTCCGCACCCTCGACCGGGCGCAGGTCGCGTCCCTCCCGGGTCCGGTGCGTCGCGCCGTCGGGCGCCGCGTCGCCCGGATCATCGCGGCGGACAAGGGCGCCGCGCAGGAGCTGTGGCGGGAGCTCTCGCTGCCGTACATCACCAACGTCCGGTCGCTGCGGTCCCGGTTTGGCCCCCTGCTGACGGCGGCGCGCCCGATCTGGGTGGTCCCCCCCATGCTCGCCGGGAACGTGCTTCCCAGCGACGCCTCCATTGACCTCCTCGTCGTCGACGGCGCGCAACACCTTCCGACCGCCCACGTGGTTGCCATGATCGCCCGGGCCGGGCAGCTCGTCCTGGTGGGTGACGCATCCCGCCCCGGAGCGGGTATCGTCGACGAACTCGCCGGCACCCTGCCGAGCGTCCTCCTCCCGACGGACCGCGCGCGCCGCGAGGAGCACATCGCCGCCTTCCTCGCCGGGCACGGCTACGACGGCGTGGTCGACTCCGTCCCCGCACGTCCCACGCCGAGCACGCTGCGGCTCCACCTCGTGGAGGGCTACGGCATGCCCGCCGTGGGTTCCCTGGAGGTCGAGGGTGTGGACGCGGAGGTGTCACGGGTCGTCGAGCTGGTGCGCGAGCTCTCCGACGACGCCGGCACCCTTGCCGTGATCTCGCTGTCCCCGCTCACGGCGCAGCGGATCGCGGCCGCGCTGCGGGCGGACACGCAGCTCTCGGCTCTGCTCGGCGACCCGGACCGCCTGGTGGTGACGGACCTCGAAGGCGCGGCCGACCTGTCCCGCGACACCGTCATCCTCTCCGTGGGGTACGCGAAGACCCCCCACGGCCGGGTGCTGCACCGCTTCGGCGTCGTGTCCTCCCCCGAGGGCCTGGCGCTCATGATCGATGCCCTGGACACCGTCCGTCATCACCTCCACATCGTCTCCTGCATCGGCCCGGCCGATCTGGACCGGCACCGCCTCCAGCACCCCGGCGCCCGGCTGCTGGCCGACCTCCTCGACTTCGCCTCCGACTCCCCGGCCGAGCCGGGTTCGTCCAAGGCCCGAAGCCAGCCGGCCGAGGGTGATCCCGACCGGCTCCTCCTCGACCTCAGCGAGCGGCTGCAGCGACGCGGCCTGACAGTCGTGCCACGGTACGGACTCGAGGGCGGGGTGCGCCTGCCGCTCGCCGTCGGCCACGCTGACCGTCCGGGCGAGCTGTTCGTCGCGGTGCTGACCGACGACGCCGCCTACGTGGCGGAACCGTCACTGCGCCGTCGTGACCGGCACGCCGTGGAACGCCTCGAACAGCACGGCTGGGTACCCCACATGGCGTTCGCGACGGCCGTGTTCATGGACCCGCAGCGCGAGGCCGCAGCGATCGAGGCGAAGGTGCGCGCCGCCATGGCGGCCCACCCGCCCGTGGCGGGCAGCGCACCGCCCGCCGCCGACGTCCCCCCTCCCGCGGGGTGGGAGGGACGCGACCGTCCCGCACCGGAGCTGCCGGTCGGCCAGGAGATCCGCGCCTACTCCGACGACCAGCTCGACGAACTCGCCGCCTGGATCACCTCGGACGGACGGGAGTGGTCGGAGCGCGACCTGGTCGAGGCACTCCGGAACCGTCTGCAGCTCGCGCGGAAGGGCGCCCGCGTGGATGACGCGCTCGGTGCCGCGGCGCGCCGCGCCCTGGGGCTGCAACCCTCCGCGAGCGAGGACGGCGGTGGCGAAGCGGACTGACCACCGGCGCGTGATCCGCCGCTCGCCCGTCGACGGCACCCCGGAAGCGTCCTCCCCTGACCAGCCCTCCGGACCCGGAACGACCCCCGTCACGCCGGTCGGGGGCGCGGATCCGCGGTGGGACGGCGCGGACAGTGCCCGGTGGGACGGCGGGGACAACGACCGGCGGCTCGAGGAGGAGGTGCCCCCGCACTGGTGAGCTGCCGCCGCGTGTGACCGCCCCGGACATGGGAGAGGGCCGGCACCCGCCGCAGCGGATGCCGGCCCCCGGCGGGTATCAGCGCGTGCCGGAGCTCGCGAGCAGGTCGCGGATCTCGGTGAGGATGCGCACGTCCTCGGCCGGTGCGGCAGGCTCGACCTTCTCCTCCTTGCGGCGGGCGGCCAGCCTGTTCATCGGCACAACGATGAAGTAGTAGATCGCGAACGCCACGAGCAGGAAGTTCATGAGCGCGGTGATGATCGCGCCGGGCTGGATCAGCGCGTCGTTGACGTAGAACTGTCCGACGGCGTCGAAGTTCGGCTGGCCGAACAAGCCGCCGATGATCCCCATGATGACGTTGGTCACGGCGGTGACGATCGGGGCGAACGCGCCACCGATGATGACACCGACCGCGAGGTCGATCGCGTTGCCGCGTGAGATGAACTCCTTGAAGCCCTTGAACATGGTCCTCCTCCGGGTGATGGAACCGCGGCGAGCCGCGGTCAGCTGTCGGGCAGCGCCACCCGCAGAGGCGCGGCGGCGCTGGCTTCAGCAACGACCCTAGCCAACCGGCCCGGAACAGCGACAACGACGATGGTGGTAAGCTCCCCGTCGCCGAGCGGAAACGAGGATTGGCCCGAGTCAAGGACGGACAAAACGAGCACGTCGGACCAGAGCTGGGGAGCGGGTGGCGTGCCGGTGACCCCGATGAGTGTGACTCTTGTCCCAGGCTGCGCCAGGGCGCGTGAGCCCGCATCCGCGACCGCCACCGGCATGGCGAGGTGGCCGGCAGGAACCGCGATGCCGGACCCCAGCAGCAGGTGGCCGGACAGGACGGTCCCTGCCGGGAGGCCCACCAGCGGCTGCCGGCCCAGGACGTCCGCGGTGGCCGTGAACGAGCCGTTCGGGGCGGCGCCGTCGGGCACGGGGACGAGATCCACCACCGCACGATCGAGCGACTGACCCGGGGCGACGTCGGCGGTCAGCACGACACGCAGGGTGCCGGCCGGCGCGGGGGCGGCCGCCTCCACCACGGCGAGCAGGCCCGCCGCCAGGGCGAGCGCGAGGAAGGCGTGGCGACGGCGCCACAGGGCGCTGCGCCACGCGGCGGTGGGACCGACGAGCCCGGACCGGCGGGGGAGAGGCATGGGGCGAGAGTAGGGGCCGCGGGCATCGGCGCGGGAACGGGGAGGGCGGGCTGTGGACGGCGTGACGCCGCCGTCGGTCGCTCTGTCAGCCCGCGGCCGGGCTGGCGGCCCGGTCAGCCGTGGTGGACGTGCCGCCCGGCTTCGTGCGGGTGGTCCGCGACTCGGTGGCGGGGCTCTTCGACTCGGTGCGGGAGTCGGTGCGGTAGAACCCCGAGCCCTTGAAGACGATGCCGGTGGGCGAGAAGAGCTTGCGCAGCGGCGCGTCACAGGCCGGACAGTTGGTCAGGGAGGCCTCGTCGAACCGCTGGTAGATGTCGAACTCGTTGCCGCAGGCGGTGCAACGATAGGCGTACGTCGGCACGGTGACCCTCCTCGTCGCATGAGGGCTGGCACTCGCCAACCATGAGTGCCAATTCTACGCCCGCACCGCCGGCATTTCACCCGGAGCCGCGCGACGGGCGGATAGGCTGCCACAGTGAGCGCTCGCAGCGGGGTCCTCCGCAAGATCTTCATCGGGTTGTCCGTCACGCTCGTGCTCGCGCTCGTGGCCGGCGTCGCCGTCGTCGCGTGGGTGCTGCGGCGACCGTTGCCGCAGGTGAGCGGCACCCGGCAGGTGCCGGGCCTCACCGCCGAGGTCACCGTGATCCGGGACGGGCAGGGGGTGCACGCCCAGGACCGCTTCTTCGAGATGGACCTGCGTCGCCGGGTCGCCTCCGGCAGGCTCTCCGAACTGCTCGGGGACGAGCGCCGGGCGCGCGAGTCGGACACGCTCATGCGCACGCTCGGACTGCGCCGGGTGGCCGAGGCGGAGTGGGAGCTGCTCGACGCCGGGCACCGCGAGCTGCTGGAGGCCTACACCCGGGGCGTCAACGCCTACCTCGAGGGCCGCGAGGGCTCCGAACTGGCCATGGAGTACACGGTTCTCGGCCTGCGGATGAGCCTCGCGGAGATCGAGCCGTGGACGCCGGTGGACAGCCTGGTCTGGCTGAAGGCGATGGCGTGGGAACAGCGCGCCAACTTCGACCAGGAACTGGAACGCGCGGCGGTCTACTACGCCGTGGGCGACGTGGGCCGTGTCGCCGAGCTCTTCCCCGCCTACCCGGAGGACGTCCGCGCGCCCATCATCCCCCCGGCGACCGTTCCCGAGCCGTCCGTCCCCGGGACCGTCGACGACGCCGCGTGGACCGACATCGCCGGGGCCCGTGGGGCCGTCACGGCCGCCCTGCGCAGCCTGCAGGCCGGGCCGCGTCTCATCGGCGGCGTCGACGGGGTGGGATCCAACTCGTTCGTGGTTGCCGGTTCCCACAGCGAGACCGGCCTTCCCATTCTCGCGAGCGACCCGCACTCCGCGGTCAGCGCCCCCGGCATCTGGCACCAGATCGGCCTGCACTGTGTGGAGCTCACGGACACGTGCACCTTCGACGTCTCCGGCTTCTCGCTCTCCGGCATCCCCGGGGTGGTGATCGGGCAGAACGGCAGCCTCGCATGGGCCCTGACCAGCATGGGCGCCGATGTCACCGACTTCTTCCTCGAGCGGGTCTACCCCGAGGGCAACTACCTGTACGGTGACGGCCGGCTGCCGCTGGAGACCCGGGTCGAGGAGGTCGCGGTGGCGGACGGGGATCCGTTCACGGTGGAGATCAGCTCCACACGGCACGGGCCCATTGTGACCCGCGCACTGCCGGAGACCGCCGTCGCCTCGGGCGCCCCCGTGCCGTCGGACAGCCCGGCGGGCGGACGGGACGGCTATGTGGTCGCCGTCGCGTGGGCGGGACTCGTTCCCGGCCGGACGCTGGGCGGGCTGCTCGACCTGGCACGCGCCACCAGTCCGGCCGAGGTGGCCGCGGCGGCCGCCCTCCTCGACGCCCCGGCCCAGAACATCCTCTACGCGACGTCCGACGGCGACGTCGGCTACCAGGCGGCGGGC
>JALHDK010000298.1 GCA_022838965.1 Actinomycetales bacterium
AAGTTCACGTTCCCCTGCCCGTCCGGGTACATCATCAGGTACGGCCCCGTGCCGTCGGTGGCACCCACCTGCCAGACGCCGTCGCGCAGTTCGGGCTCGCCCGCCAGCCCCAGGACCGCGGCAACCTCCGCCACCCGGTCCGCCGTGAACACGCTCGCCACGTCGAACGCCCAGGTGGTGGCGACGCCGGGCTCGTCGGCCAGTCCCTCCGCGCGGAACGTCGTGCGGTAGCTCGGACCCGGCCACATCATCCGCGCATCCTCCAGCGCGGCGCCGGCGCCCGTGCCGGGGGCCGGCTCGCCCTGCGGCCCTGCCGAGTCCGCCGCCCCGCCATCGAGGGTGATCGCCGGCGCGGCCGAGTACTGCTCGCCGGACGTGCCCCGCCCCAGCCCGAAGCCCACCCCGCCCACCGCGACGACAGCCGCCGCGGCCGCGGTGAACCGCAGCCACCGGTGGCGTCGGCTGGGGCGCGTGATGTCGGTGACGGCGGCACCACCCTCGCCGCCGGCCTCGGCGGCGATGCGGGCGTCGACCGCGGCGCGCAGGCGCGCGAGGTCGACCGGGCTGCTGCCGTGCGCGGGATCGGCCGCGCGCAGGCGGGTGAACGCGGCGTCGTCGTGGTCGGTCATGTCGGTGTCGGTCTCCTTCATCCCGGGGGCACCCCCACTGACTCCTCTGTGTGCCCGGATGCCGCGTTCTTTCGGAGGGGCCCCCGCGCGCGGGGGGAGGGGAGGTGGCGGGTCTCAGGCCTCCGCCCACGCCTGCGCCAGGCGCGCCCGGGCGCGCGACAGGGCGGCGTCGGCGCCGCCCCGCGAGATGCCGAGCACCACGGCCAGCTCCGCGCCGCCGAGACCCTCCCAGGCGTGGAGGAGCAGGACCTGCCGGTCGCGGGCGCTGAGGCCCGCGAGCGCCCGCCGCACCTCGTCGTCGGCGACGACGACGTCGAGCGGGTCCTCCTCCCCACCGGTCTCCGGCGGGTCGGCCATCGGCACCGCCGACATCTTGCGGCGATGGTTGGCGAGGATGTAGCCGGCGGACCGGTACAGCCAGGGAAGCTCCGCGCCGTCGGGGACGTCGTCCCGCCGACGCCATGCGAGGGCGAGGACCTCGGCGGCGAGGTCGTCCGCCTCGCCCGGGGTGCGACGCTGGAAGTACCGGTGCACGGCGGTGGCGTGGGCGCGGAAGAGACCATCGAACCAGCGCTCGTCGTGCACGGCAAGGTCGGCTGCCGACATGCCCACTCCCCCGTTCGCCGCGCACCGCCGCGGACTGCGGCGCTCCTGCCGTGGTGTGTGTCACGGATGCCTCTACTCTTGCACGGCAGCGGCGCGGGATGCGCCGCTGCCGCACTCCCGTGCACAGCTGCCGCAGTCCTGCACACAACCGTGACCCGGCGGGTGTCGAATGGGGCCAGTCTGGCGACACAGACTGGATGAGGAGGAGTCACCATGAGCACCGTGCACCCCGCGACCACCCCCACGAGCCCGCGCTCCGAGACCGGCCTGAGGATCGCCGTCGCCGTCCTCGCTCTCCTGCTGGTGGCGAGTGGGGGGATGCTGGCGTGCATCCTCCTGCTCGGCCGGGCCACACCGTACCCGCTGTCCGTCGGCGGAGGCGGAGGTGACGCGGCGGAGTCCGTGGTTCTCGAGGAGGGCGGCAAGACCACCCTTGACGCTGCGCCCGGCGTGGGCGAGATCGCCCGCGAGGGCGCGGCCGTGGACAACACGGTGCGCTACGCCTCGCTCGGCATCGAGGTGACCGACGTGACCGAGGCCGTCGCCCGGATCCGCGCCGCGGCGGAGGCGGCGGGCGGCTCCATCCAGAGCTCGGACCTCTATTCCGGGTCCGGGCGCGCCTGGCCGGAGTCGGATGGCGCCGCCGCCGAGCCCGCGAAGCTGACCGGCGGGTACGTCACCGTCGCGGTCCCCGACACCGAACTGGAGTCCTTCCTCACGGCCGTCCGGGACGTGGGGCGGGTGACGTCCGAGAGCACGTCGGGCTACGACGTGACCACCCAGTACGAGGACTTCGGTGCCCGCATCCCCATTCTCGAGGCCGAGCGGGACACGCTCACCGCGATGCTCGCCCGCGCCACCACCATCGAGGAGGAACTGGGCATCCGTGACCGGCTGGTCTCCGTGTCCGCCGAGCTGGAGTCACTGAAGCGGCAGCTCCAGGTGCTGCAGGAGCAGGACAGGATGGCCACCGTGTCCATCTCGCTCACGGTACCGGCGTCCGCGCTGCCGCCCTCCTCGGTGAACGTGCCCTGGTTCTCGTGGTACGAGCTGCAGCAGGCCGTCGCGGCCGGCGTGGCCGGCTTCCAGCGGGTGGTCTACGCGTTCATCACCCTCCTCCTGGCGACGGCGCCCCTGTGGATCCCGCTCGTCGTCGTGCTCTGGGTGCTGCGGCGCCGGCGCCGCGCCGGTCCTATCTTAACGCCTGCGGTAGGGAAGACAAGTCGAAGGACGGACGTGAGTGAAAGGCTGAGGCGGGGGCGGAACCTC
>JALHDK010000299.1 GCA_022838965.1 Actinomycetales bacterium
TCCATCGGCGAGGCGTCCGAGGATGGCCGAGTCGCGGCGGCGGAGCTGCTCCGCCGTGTCGGAACCACCGTGCGCGGGGCCGTGGCGATCATCGGCGAGGATGAGCACGCCGAGGCCGTCGCCCGCAGGGAAGGCTTCGAGCCGGTGAGGGCGAGGGCCATGAGCGGCGTCGCGGGCGCCTTCATCGCCGAGACCGACGAGGCGGCTGTTCCGGTGGTGGGCGGCATCTTCGTGGGGCGTCGAGCCGATGCCGAGGAGGAGCCGCTGCCGCCCCATGTCCGGAGCCTCTACAGCAAGAGCGGTTACGGAAAGGCCCAGAGCGCTCGGCGGGTGGCGATTCTGCTCGACTTCTGGGCGCCTTACTCGCGGATAGCGCATGAGAAGGCCCTGGAACTCGCGGCGTCCCGCACGGGCGAGAAGCAGCGAACGTGGATCCTCTGCCGTCACGCCTTCACGGGGGAGCAGGGGCTCGAGGCGCTGATGACTCAGGTTCGGGAGTCGGGAACCGCGATCATCCACCTCCCCGAAGCGCCGGAGGTGGAATCGGGCCTGCTGACCTACGTGGACCCGGGGATGGGGAAGCGGCAGGAGCTGAAGGTGGACTTGATTGTGGCCGCCCCAAGCCTCGGGCCGACGAGCGGCCAGCTCCTGGATCTCGACGCGCACCACCTGAACGGCAGGGCGCGCCTCGGGGCGGCGCATCCGACCGAGACACCCGTGGAGGAGCTCCAGCCACCGAGCAACCCCCATCTAGGGCTCTCCGGAACCCCGCGCGAGGGGATCCATGTCATCGGGTGGCTGAGGGATCCGGGCGCCTCGCGGGAGGCCGCGCGGCGTGCGGAGGCGGCTGCGCTCGCCAATCTGGCGACGCCACGGCAAGGGGGCCGCGCCGAGGTGGATCCCGCCAAGTGCGCGATCTGCCTAACGTGCATCCGCGCGTGCCCGCACAGCGCTCCGGTGGCCGTCTACGATGAGGAGCGGGAGAAGGACGTGAGCTTCATCCAGCCCGAGGCGTGCGTGAGTTGCGGGCTCTGTGTCAGCCTATGCCCCGCCTCCGCGATCAGCCACTCGAGCCACTCGGACGAATCGATCGCGCGGAACCTGGAGGAGCTCCATGCTGAGTAAGGACACCGTGGCGTTCCTGTGCGCGAACGGCGGGCAGCTCCTCGACGCGGCCTACCCCGAGGTGCTCGGTGACGCCGTTCGCGTGCCCATTCCCTGCGCATCGCGCCTGGATGTGGTTCACGTGCTGCGCGCCGTGGAGCAGGGGGCTCGAAGGGTCCTCGTGGTGGCATGCCCCGCGGGCAACTGCCGGTCCATGGTAGGCCCTGATGAGGCCGAGAGGCGCCTGCATCGGGCCGCGGCGCTGCTGCGGGAGGCCGGCTCACATGCTCAGTGCATCCTGGCTCGGGCCGCGGCGAACGCGCCCGAGGACTTGAGAAGCACCCTCGCCGCTAGCCTCGAGGATGCGGCGAACCAGATCGAGGAGGCCCCCGCATGATCGTCGCGGACCGCAAGCCCCTGGACGAGATACTGGAGATGGTTGGGGATGCGAGCCGCATCCTCGTCTCGGCATGCAACACCTGCGTCACCGTGTGCTTGGCCGGCGGCCGTCGCGAGGCGGCCATACTCGCCTCGCAGATCCGCATCCATGCCCAGGAGGCGGGGCGGACCGTAGAGGTGCGTGAGAACTGCCTGGAACGGCACTGCGACCCGGAGTTCCTCGCCGAGCTGGCGGGCGAGCTGGAATGGGCCGATGTCATGGTCTCCACCGCCTGCGGGGTGGGGGTCAACCTCGCCTCGGAGGTCTACCCCTCGGCCCGCATCATCCCCGGGCTGAATACGAGCTTCTTCGGGGCGACAGACGCG
>JALHDK010000061.1 GCA_022838965.1 Actinomycetales bacterium
GCCGAGGTAGACGTACACCGTGCCGGGGACGCCGCCCATCGCAAACGGCGCCTCGTTGTAGCTGAAGAGGCACGGGGTGGTCAGGTCGGCATTCCGCCCGCTGCGCGCGCTCGGGTTTGCGCCGAGAGGGAGTTGGATGTAGGACAGACTGATATCCCAGTCCTCATCGCGCAGAACATCTGCCGCCACGTACCAGGCCAGGTTGTTGAGGCCGAGGTTGTTCAGCGGGGTGGTCACCTCAGCGCGGATCCCCTCGCCATCCTGGGCATCCCACATGTACTTGACGTCGACGCCAAGCCGGCCGAACTGCTCGCCCGCGTTGGTTCAACCGATCTCGAGGGCGGTGACGAGCCAGCGTCCCCGGTGGAGCTCCACCCGGAGCGCGGCCGCGCGGAAACGGGTCCCGTCGTGCAGCGTGACGCTCGCCTCCTTCCGCGAGTCGTCGACGTCGGAGAGGACGACTGAGCGGATCCGCACGCTCGAGGTGCGGGCCTGGCCGGCGACGCGCTGCGCGAGGCCGGCCCTCCTGGCGAGGGCCTGGAACACCGGGGTGGCGAGCCAGCGGGACAGCTGGTTGATCGGCCGGAGACCCAGGAGGCCCTCCACCGCCGTCTGGGCGACGGCCGCCGACCACTGGGCGGCGTCGGGGAGCGGGCGCGGTCCCGTGACCGGCGGGAGCGGCACCCGGGCGGTGCCGCCCCCGGCGGGAGACGCCGAGCAGCGGAATCGCACCGGGTCCCAGTGGGGGGACCGAGGCGCTCGGGGACCGCGTCCGGGGCCGGCCGGCGGGCGCGTGTCCGGTGGCCGGGTCGTCGTGGCGGGCAGGGAGGCGACGGCGTCGTGCACGGTCATCGCGCCGCCTCCGGAACGATGAGGACGTCGCCGGGGTGGATCAGGTCCGGGTGTTCCGCGAGGTGCGGGTTCGCGGAGATGTAGGCGCGGACGCGCGCCGCGACGGCGGCCGCGCTGCCCTCGCCGAGGTCGTCGTCGGCGATCTCCCACAGGCACTCGCCCGGCTCCACCGTGTGGGTGGACGGCGGTGGGTCGGCCGCGGGCTGCTGCCCGTGGCCGGACGCCACCTCCCCTGCGGCGACCTGTGCGGCGGGGGCGACGGCGACGGTGGCGCCCCACGACACGTCGTCGGGGGTCGCGGCACCGGCCGGCGCGACCGACAGCAGCGTCATTGCCGTCCCGATCGCGAGGCGCCGTGCGACGGGTGCGCCCCAGGACGCGACGCCGAGCTCGCGGTGCACCAGGGTCCCCACCAGGAGCGCGATCCCGGTGAGCGCGTACCACACCGCGGTGGCGGCGCCGACGGCGAGGGCGGCCACGGCGATCGCGGCGTCAGGCCGGAAGGGCGCGGCATCCAGCCGCGCGAGCTGCACCGGCAGTTGCTGGGCGATGACCAGGGCCGCCGCGCTGGCCAGCAGGACGGTCGCGGCGCCTCCCGACGCGGCCCGGTGCTCCGCCGCCGGCGGGCGGACACCCGCCGGGACCCGTTCCCCCCTGAGGTCGGCGCGGATTCGGTACTCCGTGCAGCGCTCCATGTGCCCCCCTTTGATGCTGTTTGATGCATTTAGAGCATGTTTGATGGCACTAGCAATAGCGGCTTCGCCGGAGGTTTGTCCAGCGCCGTCCACAGCCGTACCGTGAACCCCATGGACACCCGGTGGGAGCGGCTCTTCGCCGACCTGGAAGGTCAGCTCGGGGAGTCGTTCGACGAGGACGAGATCCCCGAGCTCGTGGAGGCGGAGCGCGTGTCCGTCCGGCTGTGTGACCGGCTCCGGGGTCGCGTGGGCCAGGCCCTGGAGGTGGTGACCACGGACGGGACCCGGGTGCGCGGCACCCTCCTCGACGCGGAGGCGGGGTGGATCGTGCTCCGGGAGCGGCGCGGTGACACGCTCGTTCCGACGCACGCGGTGGCCACCTGCGCGCCCCTGGGCTCCGCGGCCGTCCCGCACGGCGGTGTCGAGCGCTCGTTCGGAGCCGCGCTGCGAGCGGTCGCCCGGGGTGGCGGGGAGCTGACCTTCGTGGTGGGTGGCGTCCAGATTCGCGGACGGCTCACGGGCGTGGGTGCCGATCACTGTGATGTGAGGCCGGAGTGGGGGTCCGCGGTGACCATCCCGCTCACGGCGATCCGGCTCGTGTGGGGATGCACGTGGCCGGACGAGTCCCGGGTCCTGCGGCCCTAGACTGCGCTCATGGTCCGGAAGTCCGAAGCGGAGCGGGAACGTGAGGTCGAGGCCGTCCTGGCCACGCGCCGCCGGCACATCCGGTGGGCCCGGTTGACGGTGTTCATCGCCGTTGTGGCCGTGTTCAGCGCGCTCAGCCAGGGGGAGCCGGAGGTGCGCCAGCGGCTCGCCGGGGTCGGCTTCGGCCTGCTCGCCTGGGTCCTGTGCACCGGCATCGCCAACGCCCCGGCGCGGTGGCTCCTCGAGCGGGACTGGTCGCCCGAGCGGGTCCAGGTGGTGACGTCGGCCACCCTGGGGGCGCTGCAGGGACTCACCGCGGCGGCCATCGGGAACTACCTCGGAGCGGGGGCCGGGCTGCCGGCGGGGGCGGGCTGGCTGGCGGGCGGTGCCCTGGCCACCGTCGTCGGACTGCTGCAGTGGCTGTCCAGCCTGACGCGCACGGACGACGTCGGAGCCGAGGCCCGTCACGTCGCGGCGACGGCGCCCCCTCCTCCCCTCCCGCAGCAGACAGCGATCTGGCTGCTCCTCGGCGTCACCTACGCCGTGTGGGTCGGCCTGGCGGCAGACGACGCCGTGTTCGGGCTGGTCGCCGTGGTGGTCCAGGCGGCACTGCTCGCCGCGCTCGCCCTCTCGCTACAACGGAGGCGTCCCGGCACGGGCCTGTGACTCGACACGCGCCGCGTTCTCCGAGTACTTGCGCTGGATGTACTCCTCGAGCGCGGTGGTCTCGACGCGCCACTGGTTGCGCCCGCCGACCTGGATCGCGGGGAGCTCGCCCGAGCGCACCATGGCGCGGGCCTGGGCCATGGAGATGGCCAGGCTCTCCGCCACGTCGGCGAGCGTCAGGAATCGCGCGGTCATGACACCAAGTGTGACACGAGGGGCCACCCGGGCCCCCACGCGGCCAGCCGCCCTGTGGACAGGCGAGCCGGGCCACCGCGGCACCGGCACACTGGATGTGAAAGGAGCCAACGGTGAGCACTGGAACAGCGCGACGGCTGCGGCGGCCCTCATGGAGGGATCCGCGCCTCGGAGTGGGGATGGTCCTGGTGGCGGCATCGGTCGCGCTGGGTGGGTGGGCCGTGGGCAGCGCGAGCGCCACCGTGCCGGTGTACGCCGCTGCGCGCCCTCTCACGCCGGGCACCGGTCCGTGGTCCTTCCCGCCGGTGCGCGACTCCCGGACAGCGTCGTCGCGGGCGCCCGTGTCGACGTGTGGTTCAATCCCGATCCGCCCTCGGGAGCGAGCGCCCCGACCACCCCGGCACACGTGGTGGCGGGCGACGTCGTCGTCCAGTCGGTCACCCTGGACGCCTCCGTGCTGGGGAGCACGGACTTCGGGTCCGTCCAGGTGCTGGTGGATGACGCCGTCCTGCCCGCCCTCCTGCAGGCCATGAGCGCCGACGGGTCGCTCGTCATCGTGCCCCGCGGCGGGGCGTGATGGAGACCGCCGTCCTCCTCGCCGTGCACGGTCCGGGCGAGCCCGAGCTGGTCGCGGCGATGAACGCCACCCCGGGCATGGCCGTGACCCGTCGGTGCGCGGACGTGGCCGAACTGCTGGCCGCTGCGGGCGCCCAGGTGGGATCCGTCGCGGTGGTCTCCGCGTCTCACCTGGGGATCGATCGCAGCCTGGTCGAGCGCCTCCACCGCATGGGTCTGCGTGTCGTGGGACTGGCGAGTCCCGAGGACCAGGACCGCGTGGCCGCGCTCGGCCCCGATGCCACGGTCGACGCCGGAGCGGGGCCCGGGGCCGTCATCGCGGCGGTCGCGGCGCTGCGGGGGATCGCGCCCCCGCCCGAGATGCCCGTGCAGCGCGCCCGTGGCGAGGGCGTGGTCATCGCCGTGTGGGGCACCGCGGGCGCTCCCGGCCGGACCACGGTCGCTGTCAACCTCGCCCATGCGCTGGCGCGCGAGGGCGCCACGGCCCTGCTCGACGCCGACACGCGCGCGCCGTCCGTGGCCCAGGTCCTCGGTCTGCTGGACGAGTCGTCGTCGATCGCGCTGGCCGTCCGCGCCGCGAGCCAGGGGCGACTGGACACCCCCACCCTGGAGGCCTGCCTGCCCACCGCGGGAGCCGTGCACGTGATGAGCGGCCTCACCCGGCCGGACCGCTGGCGGGAGGTGCCGGCGGCGGGGCTCGAGACCGTGCTCGCCCGCTGCGCGGAACGCTTCGCCTTCACGGTCGTGGACATCGCCGGCGGGTGGGAGCCTGCCGCGCAGGGGTACGAGACCGCCTTCGCCCCGGCGCGCGACGGTGCGCAGGAGGCCGTCCTGCGGAGCTGTGACGTCGTGCTCGTCGTGGGCTCCGCCGACCCTGTCGGGATGCACCGGCTGGTCAGCCTCCTGGCTGATCGCCCGCGGGTGACGGCCCGCGAGATCGTGGTCGTCACGCGTGTCCGCGCGTCGGTGGCGGGGCCGGCGCCCGGCCACGCGGTCCGCGAGGCGCTCGCCCGCTTCGCCGGGGTGGACCGCCCGGTGCTCCTGGTCGATGACCGTCCCGGGCTGGATGCCGCCCTCCTGCGGGGCGAGTTCCTCGCCGTCGCCCATCCGCGGTCCCCGCTGCTGCGGGGGTTCGAGGAGCTGGCCGGACGCATCACCGGGGCCCAGCGGCGCCGCGATCGGGACCGCGGGCGCGGCGCGCGTCGCGCCGCCGGAGCGGCCTGAGCGGGCACACTGGGGTCATGCGCATCTACATCCCCGCGTCCGCGACCGACCTGACGGCCTCCGACCTGCAGCCCTCCCAGGTCCACGGGGTGACCCCGGCGCTGCGGGCTGCCCTTCCCGGGGAGGACGACGAGGTGCTCGAACTGGTGGCGCTGCTCGCCGCTGCCGACGAGTCCGTCCAGCTGCTGGCGGGGCGGGGTGACGCGCCGCGCCGTGTGGTCCTCGCGGCCGACGTCCCCGACGACGCCCTGCGCTCCGCCCCGGAGGAGGCGATCGAGACCGCCCTCATTCCCGTCGAACCCATCCCGTGGTCGCGGGTCGTGTCACTCCACGTGGACGAGGAGGAGGCGGCCGCCGAGATCGCCGCGGCGGCGGCCGGTGACGCGGACGCCTTCGAGCGCTCCGGGGAACGCGACCTGTTGTGGTTCGACGTCACGGAACGCGGGCAGGTCGCACGTGACCTCCTCGGCGCCTAGGCGCCGTCGGACACCGAGCCGAGCTGCTGCAGGACGGCGTCGTGCAGGCGCCCGTTCGTGGCGACGGCGTTGCCACCCCAGGGTCCCGCGACGCCGTCGAGAGACGTGAAGGAGCCGCCCGCCTCCTCCACGATCGGCACGAGCGCGGCCATGTCGTAGAGTTCCAGCTCCGGCTCGCAGGCGATGTCGACCGCGCCCTCCGCGACGAGCATGTAGGACCAGAAGTCGCCGTAGGCGCGCGTGCGCCAGCAGCCCTCGGCGAGGCCGAGAAACGCGCGCAGCCGGCCGTGCCGCGCCCAGCCGCCCAGCGAGGAGTAGGACAGCGAGGCGTCCTGGATGCGCCAGACCCGTGAGACGTGCAGCCGCCGGGCTGTCGAGAGCGAGCGGCCGGTCCACGCGCCGTTGCCCGTCGACGCCCACCATCGCCTGCCCAGGGCCGGCGCCGAGACCAGCCCCACGACCACGCGGTCCACCTGGGCGAGTCCGATGAGCGTGGCCCACACCGGGACGCCTCGCACGAAGTTGTGGGTGCCGTCGATGGGGTCGATGATCCACTGGCGCTGCGCATGCCCGGCGGGACCGTACTCCTCCCCGAGGATGGCGTCGCGGGGACGGGTGCGCTGCAGCTGTGCGCGCACCACGTTCTCCGCGGCCCGGTCGGCGTCGGAAACCAGGGTGGTGTCGGGCTTCGACTCGACGACGAGGTCCTGGGCCTGGAATCGCGCCATGGTGATGGCGTCGACCTGGTCGGCGATCACGTGCGCCAGGCGCAGGTCGTCGTCAAATGCCATGAGGAGAAGTTACCGCGCCTCCAGCAGCCTGCGGTACGAGGCGAGGCGCGCGCGTCGGTGTTCGCCCTCGCCCGGGGGTGCCGCCCGCACCCAGTCGTCCAGCGCGCAGTCAGGGGCGGCCGCGCCGTGCCCGCACCCGCGCGGGCACTCCTTCGCGGCCTGTGCCAGGTCGGCGAAGCCGCGGAGCAGGTCGTCCGGTCCCACGTGGGCGAGACCGAACGAGCGGATCCCCGGAGTGTCGATGACGAGGCCGCCGTCAGGGAGGGGGAGGGCGACGGCGGACGAGGAGGTGTGGCGCCCGCGTCCGGTGACGTCATTCACCGCGCCGATCTCGCGATCCGCCCCGGGCACCAGTGCGTTGACGAGCGTCGACTTGCCAACCCCGGAATGACCCACGAGCACGGACACCTCACCCCGGAGAGCCGCGCGCAGCGCCTCGAGTCCCTCGATCCCCGTCCGCCCGAGCCGTGTCAGGAGGACGGACAGGTCGAGTGCGGCGTACTGCAGCAGGAAGGCGTCAGGGGAGGCCAGGTCGCCTTTGGTGAGGCAGAGGATCGGGCGCATCCCGGCGTCGTAGGCCGCCACCAGGAAGCGGTCGACGAGACCCGGACGCGGAGCCGGGTCGGCGAGCGAGGTGACGATCACCAGCTGCGTGGCGTTGGCGACGACGGCGCGCTCCACCCCTGCCGCGTCCCCGTCCTCCGCGCTGCGGCGGAGCGTCGTCGTCCGCGGGTCGACTGCGACGATGCGCGCCAGCGTCCCCGGCGCGCCGCTGAGGTCGCCGGTCACGGCCACCCGGTCGCCGACGACGACGGCGCCCCGCCCGAGTTCCCGAGCCTTCATCGCCACGACGGACGTACCGTCATCGCAGGTGAGCCGATAGCGTCCGCGGTCGACCGCCATCACCGTCGCGCGCGGGGCGCTCGAACGGTCGGGACGCCGCTTGGTGCGGGGGCGTGATCCGCGGCCCGGGCGCACCCGGACGCGGGCGTCATCCGTTCCGGTGTCCCGGGTCATGCGGGGCGGGTCACGCGAATCTCGCCCTCTCGGCGGCCCGTGCGTCACGCAGATCGGCGCGGTGTTCCATGAAGGTGTGGTAGCGCCAGCCCAGCGAGGGCTTGCCATCGCGGTCAACGGCCGCGAGGAGGAGCCCACCCCCGAGGCCCAGCCCGCGGAGCAGGCCACGGAACTGCTCCGTGCGCTCCGTCTTGTCGGAGCTCTGCCACACGGGGTAGTTGACGAGCGTGACGGGAATGTTCAGGACGGCGAGGACGAGTGCCGCGGTCCGTGGCCGCCGGCCCGTGGCGAGGCACAGTCCGGCCACGGCGGTGATCGCGCCGGACACGCGCGTCAGGAGGATGGCGTCGGAACTGAGCACCGGCGGAACCCCGGCCCGTTCGAGGAAGGGCTGGACCTTCGTGAACTTCTCGGCGTGCGAGGCGGGTGCGCGGACGGCGTCCAGGCCGTCCGCGATGAAGGAGGCGGCCAGCATCGGCCGGGCGATCAGGCGCGTGACGCTCATGCTCCATTGCTACCGCAGGTTCACCGGCTCCGCCACCATCCTCGGGACCGGACGGAATGGCCACGGCCGCGTGGACGTTGCAGAAGTGTGACCATCATGACGATCCGGGCACCGCGGCAAGGCGGGCGGTGGTGCGACCGGCTAGGCTCATCCCTGATGGTCGACTCCCAGCGTGAGGACGAGGTCGCACTCGATGTGCAGGACCTGTTCGAGGTCCAGGCACTCCCGTATCTGGACCAGCTTTACGGTGCCGCTCTGCGGATGACGCGCAATCCCGCGGACGCCGAGGACCTGGTTCAGGAGACATACGCCAAGGCGTTCGCGGCATTCCACCAGTTCAAGCAGGGGACCAACCTGAAGGCCTGGTTGTACCGCATCCTCACCAACACCTTCATCAACACCTACCGCAAGGCTCTGCGCGAGCCGCAGCGCTCCGACGGTGACACCATCGAGGACTGGCAGCTGCACAGTGCCGGGTCCCACACCTCGGACGGGCTCCGGTCCGCCGAGATGGACGCCCTGGACGCTCTCCCGGACGACACGGTGAAGGATGCCCTCGCCGCGCTGCCGGATGACTTCCGGATGGTGGTCTATCTGGCGGACGTGGAGGGGTTCTCCTACAAGGAGATCGCCGAGATCATGGGCACCCCGGTCGGAACGGTGATGTCCCGCCTCCATCGGGGCCGCCGCCAGCTCCGCGAGTCGCTGGCGGACTACGCGCGGGAGCTCGGCATCAAGGGGCGACCATGATCGACGACTGCGGCTGTGACGACCTGGCGAGGAGGCTCGACGCGCTCCTCGACGCCGAGCTGGAGGAGGCCGAGTGCCGGCGGCTGCGGCGGCACATGGAGTCCTGTGCCGAGTGTCATCGCGCCGCCGACGCGGAGCAGCACCTCCGTTCCCTGATCCGCCGCTCCTGCAGGGAGCATGCCCCCGACACCCTGCGGGTGCGGGTGATCTCGCAGATCACCGTCCTGCGCACCCAGCGTTTCGTGGCGGGGGAGGGCCGGGGCTGAACCGCCCGTTCAGACGCTACGATGGGGCGAGTCACGGGACCGGGAAGGAGCCACGCGTGAGCAAGCGAGGACGCAAACGTCAGACGCGCAAGGGGAGCGCCGCCAACCACGGCAAGCGCCCCAACGCCTAGGACGGCGAGGACCAACGGGCCACCCCGGCGGGTGGCCCGTTTCCTGTGCGCCCCCTAGGATCGAGAGGTGCGGTGCGCGTGGGTGGACCACTTCGACGCCGGCGATCCGCTCGCGGGCTTGCGTCTCGGGGACCTCGAGGTGGAGCATCCCCCGGGATGGGTGCCGGTGGAGGTGGTCGCCGCGTCCGTCAACCATCACGACGTCTGGTCCCTGCGGGGTGTCGGGCTCGCCGCGGAGTTCCTCCCGATGATTCTCGGCACGGATGCGGCCGGGACGGCGGACGGCCGCGAGGTGCTGGTGCACGCAGTGATCGCCGACGACTCCCTGCCGGACGAGACCCTGGATCGCCGCCGGAGCATCCTGTCCGAGCGGTACCACGGCACGTTCGCCGAGCGCGTCTGGGTGCCGGGGCGGAACCTCGTCCCCAAGGATCCCGCCCTTTCCTGGGAGGAGGCCGCCTGCCTCCCGACGGCGTACCTGACCGCGTGGCGCATGCTGACCCGTGACTCCGGGCTCGCTCCCGGTGACACGGTGCTCGTGCAGGGTGCGACCGGAGGGGTGTCGACCGCGGCAGTGGTGCTCGCGGTCGCGCTCGGACTGGAGGTGTGGGTCACCTCCCGCTCGGCCACGGGACGCGATCACGCCCTCGCCCTGGGGGCGGCCGCGGCCTTCGAGCCCGGCGCGCGGCTTCCGCACCTGGTGGACGCCGTCGTCGAGTCGGTGGCCACCACGGGCGCCATGCCGCCGGCGCAGTTGAACCGGATCTTCTTCCGCTCCCTGCGGATCATCGGGTCCACCATGGGGACACGCGAGGAGCTCGTGGCCCTGCAGGACTTCGTGGTGGATCGGCGGATCCGGCCGGCGATCGCGCGGGTGCGCCCCTTCGACGAGCTCCCGGCGGCCATCGGGGATGTCGCGGCCGGACGGACCCGGGGCAAGGAGGTCGTGCGCGTCCTCACGTGACGCGCCCTACACTGGGGCCCATGGCCACGCGATCCTGGCTCGTCACCGCGCCGAGCACCGAGACAGTCCCCGCCCGTCCCAGTCTTCGCGTTCAGCTCGTGGCGGGGGCGGTGGAGGTCGTGGGGGACGAGGGTGAGGACATCCGGCTGGAGTTCAGCGAGGTGTCCGGCAATCCGGTCGAGGTGGTTCTCGAGGACACCCGGGTGTCGGTGGGGTACCCGTCGATTGGCTGGGAGGGCTGGGTCAAGCGCCTCACCTCGTTCCGGTCGTCCGACACGTGCCGGCTCCGCATTCGTCTCCCGCGGGCCACCGCCGTCTCCGTGGCCACCGCTGCGGCCGAGATCCACGTGTCCGGTGTGGAGGCGGACCTGCGGCTGAACTCCGCGTCAGGGACCATCTACACCTCCGGGGTGAAGGGCAAGGTGACGGCGCGGACCTTCTCCGGGCCCATCACCCTCGACCAGCAGGAGGGCCCGGTCACCGCCCAGTCCGCTGCCGGGGCGATCGCCGTCCAGGGCGCCGTCGCCCACCTGGGCGTGTCCACCGGCTCCGGTGGGGTGCGGCTGCGCAACGCGGCCCCCGCGAGCGTGGTCACCGTCTCCACCCTCTCCGGCGCGGTCGACGTGACCCTGCCCCGCACCGGCCTCGTCCTCACCGCACGGAGCGTGAGTGGCGCGGTGGACGTCGACGGCGCCTCCCGGCGGACGTCCTCCGGCCCCGCGGTGGTCTCCGTGGACGAGCGCGGGGACGCGGCGGCCTGCTGGCTGACGGTGAACACCGTCTCCGGCGCCCTGAGCGTCCAGCGCGTGGGCTGAGAGCCTCTCGGCGAGCCTCTCAGCGCGTGGGGAGGGACTCGACGTAGTCCATCCCCAGGGTCCCCACACCCTGGTAGAAGAGGCTGCCGGCGCGCAGCGAGATCTCGGCCAGGCACTCCGACCCCCACCCGCGGAGGTGGTCATGGGCGAAGCGGGGGAACTCACGGTCGGGCCGGGCCGCGAGCACGGGGAGGAGGGCGGCGAACCGCAGCTCCGTGGCGATGTGGTCGAGTCGTAGATGGCGGCCAGCGCCTCGAGATCCGTCTCCGGGCGGTACACGGACTCGCGGGGGACGACGCGGCACTCGTCGCCCTCGAAAAGGCGGGCGAAGTCCGCCGCGATCCTGGCGATGCCCTCACCGGCCGCCGCGGACTCAACCAGGAGGGCGAGCCCGCGCCGCGCCTCTCGCGTCGCCCGTTCCCAGTGGAGCGCGAAGCCGGGATCGCGCACGCGATCGAGCGTGTCCTCGTCCACCGGGGCCGCCAGCAGGGTGGAGAGCAGCAAGGCGTGCGCGCAGAGGACGTCGGTCGCGGGTGATGCTGTCGATGTCATTCTGGCTCCCTGCTCTGGTTGAACCCATGATCACGCAGGGGGTCGGGAGAATCGTGGGCCCAATGGCCTAGCGGCCTCAGGCCTCGCTGGCTCCCAGCCACTCGTACCACCCTTGGTGCAGCACGAGCCAGGCGAGCAGACCGTACCCGACCTGGGTGGGATGCACCCCGTCGGTCGTGCCGAGGTCGGCGAGCCACTGGCTGTTCGCCTGGAGCGGCTCGAAGGTGTCGACGTAGGTCACGCCGCGCCGGTCCGCCACGTCGTAGAAGGCGCGGGAGAGCTGGCCCAGGGCGCGACGCTCGGTGTGGAGCGACGGCGACGGCCCGACGACATAGGTGGCGATCCCGTCGGCGGTCGCCTCGTCGAGGATGTTGGCCAGATTCAGCCGCGACCGGGCCAGGGACAGCCCCGAGTTCACATCGGCGCCGCCGGGCGCGACCAGGAGGAAGCGCCGCTCCTCCGGATCCCAGCGCCGGTTCGTCTCCTCCCGCCAGCGGGCGGCGAGCGACGTCGTCGTCTCCCCGAGGACCGGCAGGCAGACGGTGAACAGCGGTTGCGTGAGCGCGGTTCGGGCGAGCACGCGCCCCACCCATCCAAGGTGGCGGGCATCCCCATAGCCCCCCACCACGCCGTCCCCAAGGACACACATCGTCTGCGGCACGTCAGCTCCTTCGACCGTCACCGCCACCCATCGTGCCAGAGGCGGGGCTCACCGTGTGGACGCCGTGCTCAGGCGAACGCTGCGACCATCAACTGCTCGTTCTCCTCCTTGTGGCGGGCCGCGGACCCCGTGGCGGGGGACGCGGCGGCTGGGCGGGAGATCAGGCGGGGCTGCCGGCCGTCCAGCAGCGGGGGCAGGTGGCACGCGATGAAGGACGCGGCGCCCTGGTTCGCCGGTTCGTCCTGGATCCACACCAGCTCCGCGTCCCCGTGGGGTGCGAGGGCCTCCCGCAGCGCATCACCGTCGAGCGGGTAGAGCTGTTCCAGCCGGACGATGGCCACTGAGGAATCCGCGAGGCGGGCACGCCGGGCCAGCAGGTCGTAGAAGATGCGTCCGGAGCACAGCAGCACGCGTCGGACAGGGCGGAGGTCGCCCGGATCGGGAAGCACTGTCCGGAAGGTGCCCGTGGTGAGGTCCTCCACAGGTGAGGCCGCGGCCCGCAGTCGCAGCAACTGCTTCGGCGTGAAGTCGATGAGCGGCTTGCGGGGCCTGCTGTACGCCTGGCGGCGCAGGAGGTGGAACTGGTTGGCGGGTGTCGAGGGCTGTGCGACGACCATGTTGTTCTCGGCGCAGAGCTGGAGGAAGCGTTCGATCCGGGCCGAGCTGTGATCGGGCCCCTGCCCCTCGTACCCGTGGGGCAGGAGCAGCACGAGGGACGACCGCTGACCCCACTTCTGTTCCGAGGAGGCGATGAACTCGTCAATGATCACCTGCGCGCCGTTCGCGAAGTCGCCGAACTGGGCCTCCCAGGCGACGAGGGCATCGGGACGCTCGACGGAGTAGCCGTACTCGAAGGCGAGGGCCGCGTACTCCGAGAGGGCGGAGTCGTAGATCCAGAACTTCGCCTGGTCCTCCGTGAGGTAGCGCAGCGGCGTCCACTCGGCGCCCGTGACGTGGTCGTGGAACGTCGCGTGCCGCTGGACGAAGGTGCCGCGCCGGGAGTCCTGCCCCGCGACACGCACGGGCACGCCCTCGATGAGCAGGGACCCGAAGGCGAGAAGCTCGCCGAACCCCCAGTCGATGCCCCCCTCCCTGGTCATCTGCTCGCGGCGTTCGAGCAGTTGCACGAGCTTGGGGTGCACCGTGAACCCCTCCGGGGGTCGCAGGTGCGCCTGCCCGATCCGCTCGATCACCTCCCGATCGACGGCGGTGCGCCAGCCGATCATGACGCCGGCGTCCTCCTGCTGGGACTCCGGCACCTCGAGACCCTTGATGTTCTCGTGCGTTGACACCGGGGCGACCCGGTTCTCGTCGGCGAAGATGCGCTCGAGCTGGGAGCGGAAGTCCTCCAGGGCGGCCTGGGCCTGGTCGGGGGTGATGTCGCCACGACCCACCAGAGCCTCGGTGTACAGCTGGCGCACGGTCCGCTTCTTCTCGATCAGGGAGTACATGATCGGCTGGGTCATCGAGGGGTCGTCGCCCTCGTTGTGGCCACGACGCCGGTAGCAGATCATGTCGATCACGACGTCCTTGCGGAACTCCCGGCGGAACTCGTAGGCCATTCTCGCGACCCGTGCCACCGCTTCGGGGTCGTCGCCGTTCACGTGGAAGACGGGGATCTGGAGGCCCTTCACGATGTCCGTGCAGTACTGCGAGGAGCGCGACGACGCCGGACCGGTCGTGAACCCGATCTGGTTGTTCACGATCACGTGGACGGTGCCGCCGACGCGGTAGCCCCGCAGCTGCGACATGTTGAGGGTTTCCGCCACCACACCCTGCCCGGCGAACGCGGCGTCGCCGTGGATGAGGACGGGCAGGACCGTGAAGCCCTTCTCGCCGAGGTCGATGCGGTCCTGCTTGGCGCGCGTGACGCCCACCAGCACACCGTTGACCGCCTCCAGGTGGGACGGGTTCGCGGCGAGGTACACCCGGACCTGCTCGCCCGTCGGGGAGGTGTAGGTCCCCTCCGTGCCGAGGTGATACTTCACGTCACCCGAGCCCTGCACCGAGTTGGGGTCGGTGGTGCCCTCGAACTCGTTGAAGATCTGGGCGTAGGACTTGCCCGCGATGTTGGCGAGGACGTTCAGGCGGCCCCGGTGCGCCATCCCGATCGTCACCTCGTCCAGTCCATCCTCGGAGGCCGCCTGGAGGACGACGTCGAGGAGGGGGATGAGCGACTCGCCGCCCTCCAGCGAGAAGCGCTTCTGACCGACGAACTTGGTCTGCAGGAAGGTCTCGAAGGCCTCGGCCTCATTGAGCTTGTGCAGGATCTGCAGCTGCTGCTCGTTGGAGGGCTTGGTGAACGGGGTCTCGAGGCGTGCCTGCATCCACGCGCGCTGGGCCGGGTCGGCCATGTGCATGTACTCGATCCCGGTGGTCCGGCAGTAGGCGTCGCGCAGCTGGGTGAGGATCTCGCGGAGAGGAAGCGAGCGNNAGCGAGCGACTGCCCGCGAACCCGCCGGTGGGGAACCTGCGGTCGAGGTCCCAGAGGGTCAGTCCATGGTTGGTGAAGTCGAGGTCGTGGAAGCGGTGGGGCCGGTATGCCAGCGGGTCCGTGTCCGCCTGGAGGTGGCCGCGGGAGCGGAACGCGTGGATCATCTCGGCGATGCGTGCGGACTTGCCGAGCTCGTTCTCGGGGTCGAACTCGACATCCCGCTGCCACCGGATCGGGACGGTCGGCACCCGGAGAGCCGAGAACACCCGCTCGTAGAACCCGTCCTCGCCGAGCAGCTTCGCGTGCATGGCGCGGAGGAACTCCCCCGAGGCGGCCCCCTGGATGATCCGGTGGTCGTAGGTCGAGGTGAGGGTGAGCATCTTCGAGATCGCGAGCCGCGTGAGCGTGTTCAGCGACGAGGCGGCGTACTCGGCGGGGTAGTCCATGGCGCCCACCCCGATGATCGCACCCTGGCCGCGCATGAGCCGCGGGATGGACTGGACGGTCCCGATCGTTCCCGGGTTGGTGAGCGTGATGGTGGTGCCCTGGAAGTCCTCCACCGTGAGGGTGCCTGCGCGGGCCTTGCGGACCACCTCGTCGTAGGCCGCCCAGAACTGGGCGAAATCCATCGTGTCGGCGCCCTTGACAGAGGGCACGAGGAGCTGGCGGGTGCCGTCCTCGCGGGGCAGGTCGATCGCCAGCCCCAGGTTGACGTGTGCGGGCCGGACCACGGCGGGTTTGCCGTCCTGCTCACGGTAGTGGCTGTTCATGTCCGGGACCTGACCCAGGGCCTCCACGAGGGCGTAGCCGATCAGGTGGGTGAACGAGACCTTGCCGCCGCGCGTGCGGGAGAGGTGGGCATTGATCAGGATGCGGTTCTCGATCACCACCTTGGCCGGAATCTCCCGGACGGACGTGGCCGTCGGGATCGTGAGCGATTCCTCCATGTTCCTGGCTGTGCGGGCGCCCACGCCGCGGAGCTTGATGACCTCGTCACGGCCGGAGTCGGCCCCGGAGGGGGTGGCGGCGAGCGCCTGCGCGTAGGGCGTGGTCGGCGGCTGGGCCTCCACCTGGGGCATCGCGGACCCCCGGAAGAGGGTGGTCTCGCGGGCCCGTTCCCGGGGGTCGACGTGGAGCGACGCCCGGGGCGGCTCGCTCGTGCCGTTCGGAGGGGCCGGGGCCGCCGGCGTCGGGGCCGGGGGTGGCGGTGCAACCGGCGTCGGGGCCACGAGGGCCGGGGCCACGGAGACGGCGTCCTCTCGCGGCGCCACGGCCGCGGGGGCGCTGCCCGGAGCGGTGCCGGTCGCTGGAGTTTCGGTCACTGGTGTCCCGGTCGCTGCAGTCCCGGCCGCTGGAGTCCCGGTCGCCGCCGGGGCGCCCGCCTCATCCGCCGCCTCGAGGCGGGCGAAGTACGCCTGCCACTGGGGATCCACGCTGGAGTGATCGGCGAGGTACTTCTCGTACAGCTCCTCCACGAGCCATTCGTTCGCTCCGAAGTCCATCGCGGCAAGGTCGGCTCGTTCGTCCACGGACACCGCTCTTCCCTCCCTCGTTGAGTCGCCGTCCTCATCAACCCTAGGCCACGGGCGATGCCCCGCGCCTGCGGAAGGCGGGTGGACGGTCACCCGCGGCAGCAGGGGAGTCTGCGCCTCTCCTCGTTCCTCAAGCGCAGGTCAAAGGGGTGGAGTCTGCACGCCAACCGTCCGGCCGTGGGCGGTCCGCCCGCCCCGGTTGCGGGATGAGCCAGGGCCGGCGATGGGCAGCAGGATCCGGAAGGTGGCGCCGACGTCGCTGTCGATCACGGCGATCGTTCCGCCATGGATGGACACGGCCCAGCGCGCGATGGCCAGCCCGATGCCGGTGCCGCCGGTGGCGGGGGCCGTGGGCGGGGTGGCGCGCTGGAACCGGCCGAAGACCCTCTCGCGGTCCTCGGGAGCGATCCCCGGCCCGGCGTCGGAGATGTCGATCCGGACCATGCCCTTCGTGCGGCCCACCTCCACCTGCACGGTGGTCCCGTCGGGGGTGTGGCGGGCGGCGTTGTCGAGCACGTTGACGAGCACCTGCATGAGGCGGGCCGGATCCCCCTGGATCCGCTGGTCCGCGGGTTCGATACGCGACGCGAACTGGATCGTCCGGCCGCGCTGGACCGCCGCGAGGCGTGCCACCTCGACGGCGGAGTCCACCAGATCCGCCACCGGCACCTCACGGATGTCCAGCCCCGCGACGCCGGCGTCCAGGCGCGAGAGGTCGAGGAGGTACTGCAGCAGCTCGGTGAGGTGCTCGGACTGCCGGACGGCGGCGTCGAGGTTCACCCGCGACGCCTCCTCGACCCCGTCGGCCATGTTCTCCAAGCGGGCCCGCAGCGCCGCCACGGGAGTCCTCAGCTCGTGGGACACGTTCGCGACGATGTCACGGTGCAGCTGGTCCACCTCCGCGAGATCGCGGGCCATCGAGTTGAACGCCTCCGCCAGCTGGCCGACCTCGTCGGACGTCGAGGCGTCCACGCGGACGCTGTAGTCACCGTGTGCCATCGCCTGGGCGGCCCGTGTGGCCTGCTTGAGGGGCTCGGCGATGTCGCGGGAGACCAGAACGGCGGGGATCAGCGTGACGCCGATGGAGACCGGGAGAGCGTACAGGGGGGAGAGCCCCTGCCCCGTCGCCCACCACATGATCAGCGCGGCCAGGGCGGCCGACACCGCCACCACGGCGAGGATCTTGCCGGTGATCCCCACATGGGCCCGTCCGGGCATCTCAGACGGGTCGTTCGAAGGCGTACCCCACGCCGTGGACCGTCCGGACGACGTCCGGGCCGAGCTTGCGGCGCAGGGCCTTGATGTGCGAGTCGACCGTCCTGGTCCCGGAGGCGTCCACCCAGTTCCAGACCTGCTCCAGGAGCGACTCCCGGGAGAGGACGGTGCCCTCGTTCTGGGCGAGGCACACCAGCAGATCGAACTCCGTCGGGGTCAGGTGAACCTCGGTGCCCGCCCGGCGCACGCGCCGGCCGTTCCGGTCGATCTCGATCTCCCCGAAACTGAGCAGGCCGGACTCGGCCTCGACGCGCCGCTCGGCGCGTTCCACGCGGCGCAGCAGGGCCTTGAGCCGTGCCACGAGCTCCCGCATCGAGAAGGGTTTCGTCATGTAGTCGTCGGCGCCCACCCCGAGCCCCACCAGGATGTCCGTCTCGTCGTCGCGCGCGGTGAGCATCAGCACCGGCACCTCGCGTTCGGCCTGGATGCGGCGGCAGACCTCCAGTCCGTCGATGCCGGGCAGCATCACGTCGAGGACGACGGCGTCAGGGAGGAAGTCGCGCGCCTCGCTGACCGCCTCCAGCCCGTCGAAGACCTCGCGTGTCTCCCAGCCCTCGGACTCGAGCCGACGGGCGATCTGTGCGGCGATCTCGCGTTCGTCCTCCACCACCAGCACGCGGTAGCCAGATCCAGCCATACCCCCAGCTTCCCACACCCGACAGTCACGACTGTGACGCATCCGCCGATGCTCCCCTAGAATGACGGAATCATGCGCGCCGAGCCCCGACATACCGCGCTCACCTACCCCGGGCTGCCATGACCGACTGGCTGCTGATCCTGCTCGGGGTGGTCCTTACCGCCGGGACCGCCCTGTTCGTCGCGGCCGAGTTCTCGCTCGTCGCCGTGGATCCAGCGGCGGTGGAGCGGCGCGCTGCCGACGGGGACGGCCGGGCCCGGGGGGTGGCCGAGGCGCTCTCGACACTCTCCACCCAGCTCTCCGGCGCCCAGGTGGGGATCACCCTGACGACCATCCTCCTCGGGTACGCATCCCAGGGCGCCATCGCGAACCTCCTCCGGCCCGTGCTCACCGGCTTCGCGGGCGCCGCGGCCGCGGCCGCTCTCGCGGTCACGCTGTCCGTCCTGCTCGTGAACGGGTTCTCCATGATCTTCGGAGAACTCGTCCCGAAGAACTGGGCCATCTCCGAGCCCTTGCGGACGGCGATGGCCGTCACCCCGGCCCAGCGCCTCTTCACCCGCGCGTTCCATCCCGTCATTCGCCTCCTCAACGGTTCGGCCAACAGGGCACTGCGGCGGCTGGGAGTCGAGCCGTCCGAGGAGATCTCCGGAGCACGCTCCCCCTCCGAGCTGGCCGCACTCGTGCGACACTCCGCCAAGGAGGGCACCCTCGACGTCTCGACGGCCACGCTCCTCACCCGGTCCATCGGGCTCGGGGCACTGACGGCGGTGGACGTCATGACGGACCGCGGGCGCGTCCACGCGATCCCCCGCACGGGCACGGCGGCCGACGTCGTCGCGCTCGCACGAGCCACGGGCCACTCCAGGTTCCCGGTCATCGGGGACTCGCTCGACGACGTCATCGGCCTGGTCAACCTCAGGCGGGCCATCGCCGTGCCGTGGGAACGGCGGGCGGAGGTTGCGGTCACGTCGTCCTCCCTCATGGTGCCCGCCCCGCGCGTCCCCGAGACCGTCCCGCTCGCCCCGCTCCTGCTGCAACTGCGGGACCAGGGGCTGCAGATGGCCCTCGTCGTGGACGAGTACGGCGGCACCAGCGGGATCGTCACCCTGGAGGACGTCGTCGAGGAGATCGTGGGTGACGTGGCGGATGAGCACGACAGGCGCCGCATGCGGCCCCACCGGGAACCCGGAGGGTCCTGGGTGGTGCTCGGCGTGATGCGCCCCGACGAGCTCGCCGCGAGCGCCCAGCTGGAGGTCCCGGGGGATGGCCCGTACGAGACCCTCGGCGGCCTGGTGATGCACCGCCTCGGCCGGCTCGCCGAGGTCGGTGACGAGGTCACGGTGGGCGACGTCACGCTGCGGGTCGAGCGCATGGACGGGCGGCGCATCGACCGGCTGCGGGTCTGGCGCCGGGAGTCGCCATGACGTCCGGGACCGCCCTCCTCGTCTCCGCCGTGCTCCTGCTCGGGAACGCCTTCTTCGTGGGGGCCGAGTTCGCGGTGATGTCCGTGCGACGGTCGCAGGTGGAGCCGCTCGCCGCCGCGGGGAACCGGCGGGCGCGGACGGTCATGTACGCGCTCGAGCACGTCTCCGAGATGCTGGCGACGGCGCAGCTGGGCGTCACGGTCTGTTCGACCAGTCTGGGCGCGCTCGCCGAGCCCGCCCTCGCACACCTGGTGGAGGCGCCGTTCGAGGCGCTCGGGCTGCCGGCCCGGGCGACGCACGTCGTCGGATTCGCGCTCGCGCTTGCCATCGTGGTGTACCTGCACGTGGTCGCCGGCGAGATGATCCCGAAGAACCTCGCGATCTCGCGACCCGAGCGCGCGGCACTGGTGTTCGCCCCGCCCCTGGTCGCGCTCTCCCGGGTGCTCAGGCCCGTCATCTGGGTGCTGAACGAGCTCGCCAACCTCGTGCTGCGCGCGCTCGGGATCGAGCCCCGCTCCGAGGTCGCCGCCGCCTTCACCGCGGAGGAGGTGGCGTCCATTGTGGAGCTCTCCCGCGCGGAAGGGGTGCTGCAGGACGAGGTGGGTCTGCTCACCGGTGCCCTCGAGTTCTCCGCCGAGACCGCGGGCGGGGTGATGGTCCCCCTGGACCGGCTCGTGACCGTTCCGTTGGGGGTCACGCCCGCGGCGCTCGAGCGCGAGGTGGCCCGCACGGGCTTCTCCCGCTTTCCCGTGGTCGCCGAGGGCCGGCTCGTCGGGTATCTCCACGTCAAGGACGTGCTGTACGCCGACGAGGAGGAGCGGGACCTGCCGATCGCAGACTGGCGGGTGCGTGCCATGGCCACGGTCGCGCCGGGCGACGAGGTTGAGGAGTCCCTGGCGGTGATGCAGCGGTCCGGCGCCCATCTCGCACGGGTGGTCGGCCCGGACGGCGACACCCTGGGAGTCCTGTTCCTCGAGGACATTCTGGAGGAACTGGTGGGCGAGGTCCGGGACGCGATGCAGCGCGACGAGCGTCGGTGACGGTGCGGGCGTGAGAACGGCCACACTGGGTGGCAACGTGTAGACGAAGCTCGACCAGTCTCGTTATCGTTCCGTAACAGTAAGGGCGCACCGAGCGCCCCGGACCCCCGTCTTCCACCCTCCGGAGGAACCCCGCATGTCTGTCGCCACGCCCGGAGCGCCCCTCACCCGGCGCCAGCTCCGCGCTCTCGAGCGCGGGCTCGTCGCCGAGCAGCCGGCCGGGGCCGCTCTCCCCGCGGACGAGTTCGACACGGTCGACGCGAACGTCCTCCACCTCCCGATGGGCGCCGAGCCCAGCACGAGCGAGACCCAGCGCATCCCTGCGGTGTACCCGAGCAGGCGGTCCCTGCGGGAGGCCCCCGCGAAGGCCGCCACCCGCGTCGCGCCCCGCGCCGCCATCGTGACGTCGCTCGGCGTCCTGACCATCGCCGCCCCCCTCACGGGGTTCGTGACCTCACCCGCGCCGGCCAGCGCCGTCGGCCCCATGGTTCCCACCCAGGTCTCGATCGTCGACACCCTGGACGCCGCCGTCGCCCGGAACCAGCTCGAGGGCACGACGCCGTCGGCCCCGGCCCTCTCCGCCGACCCCACGGCGATGCTCCGGGCCGCCGAGTCCGCCTCCCGCGCCCAGGCCCGCACCGGCGTCAGCATCTGCGAACCGGTCACCGGCGCCTCCGGCCTGCGCGAGGCCTTCACCGAGCGGGAGAGCGCCGTGTACCGCCCCATGGCCGCCGGCACCTACCGCGACACCTCCCCCTTCGGTCCCCGGTGGGGCTCTTTCCACTACGGGCACGACATGGCGGCCCCGGTGGGCACGCCCATCTACGCCGTCGCTGACGGTGAGGTGGTGTGGGCCGGCGCCGGGAAGGAGGGGCGGTCGGGTCAGCTCGTCATCATCCACCACGTGATCGATGGCCAGGACGTCTGGACCTGGTACGGCCACATGTACACCAACGGTGTCCACGTCTCCGTGGGGGACAGGGTCGAGGCCGGGCAGATGATCGCGGCCGTGGGCAACAATGGCAACTCCACCGGTCCGCACCTGCACTTCGAGGTCCACACAGGGAGCTGGGACAACGCCGTGAACCCCATGACGTTCCTCTCGGGCGCCGGGGCTGTGTTCCCGGGCACGTGCTGAGGCCCCACCCCTTCTTCGCGGATCCACCGCTCCTCTTCGCGCACCGCGGCGGTGCCCGTGAGGTGGTGGAGAACTCGCGTGCCGCCCTCGAGCACACCCGTGCCCTGGGCCTCACCTATGTCGAGACCGACGTCCAGGCGACGGCGGACGGCGTCGTCGTCCTCCACCACGACGAGCGTCTCGACCGCCTGACCGACGCGACCGGCCCGATCGGCTCGCTGGCCTGGGCCGAGGTGGCGCGGGTGCGGGATGCCTCCGGGCACGCGCCGGTAAGGCTCGAGGAGGCGCTGGCCGACTACCCCGACCTGCGCTTCAACATCGACGCCAAGTCCGACGCCGTCCTCCCGCCGCTTCTGGCGATCGCGCGGCGCCACGTGGAGCGGGTGTGCCTCGCGTCCTTCTCGGACGCGCGCCTCGCCCGGATCCGTGCGGAGGCCCCCGGGGTCGCCACCTCGATGGGGCAACGCGAGGTGGCGGCGATGGTGGGCCTCTCCCGTCTTCCGCCCGGCCTTGGTCAGCGGGGGGCACGCCGCCTCCTCGCGGCGGCCACGAGCGCGTACTGCCTCCAGGTTCCCGTGCGGCACCAGGGGCTGCCCGTGGTGACCGCGCGCCTCGTCCGGCTCGCCCACGCGCTGGGGCTCGGTGTGCACGTGTGGACCGTCGACGACCCCGCCGAGATGGAGCGACTGCTGGATCTGGGTGTCGACGGCCTGGTGACCGACGTGCCCAGCGTGGCGCTCACGGTGCTGCGCGAGCGGCGCTGACTGAGCGCGCGCGGCTCCCGTGCGTCAGACTGGGAGGCATGCAGGGGCACGCCCACACCCAGGATCCGAGGGGTCGCCGCACCCGCGCCCAACTGCACGGCGCGCTCATGCGGCTGCTGGAGGACCGGACGATCAGGGACATCACCGTCTCCGAACTGTGCCGCGAGGCGAACATCCATCGCACCACCTTCTACAAGCACTATGCGGACGTGCCCGATTTCGTGCGGCATCAGTTCACCGACATCCTCGACGAACTCATCGGTGTGCCCCTGAACTCGCGGTTCTCCTTCACCGAGACGCCGGCCGTCTACCGCGAGGCCGCGAGCCGCGTGTTCGCCGCCGTGGTCCAGGACCGGGCCGTCTACCGGCGACTGCTCGGCCCCGAGGGCGACCCCGGCACCCAGTGGGCGCTGCTCGAGGGGCTGCGGGCCCGCTTCATCTCCGCCGCGGAGAACTGCCTGCGCTTCACCGGCCTTCCCATCGATCCGCAGGCTGCCGGCGCGGCGATCGCCGGCGCCGCGTTCTCCCTCGCCGAGCGTCTGACCCACGACGAGACAGTCGACGTCGAGGCGACCGTCGATGTCTGGTTCAGCTGCCTGCCCGGCTGGTTCGCCGGGGGCTGGGGCAACCGCCCCGGCGACCTGATGTACCGCGACGGCGCGGCCGGGTGATCCGTTAGGCTGGCGGGCGTGCCCCTCGCCGTCGTCACCACGGAGCCGATCGACTCGCGGGCGCTCGCGGTGTCCGATGACCGGGCGGGGGCGGTGGTGACCTTCGCCGGGGTGGTGCGGAACCATGACGGGGGCCGTGGCGTCGGTCGCATCCACTATCGTGCCCACCCGTCGGCCGGTGCGGTGCTGGAGCGGCTCGTGGCCGAGTTCTCCGCCCGGGAGGGCGTTCACGACGTCGCCGTGGTGCACCGGATCGGTACGGTGGAGGTGGGGGAGACCGCCCTCGCCGCCGTCGTGGCCGCCTCCCACCGCGACCAGGCCTTCTCCTGCATGACCGAACTGATCGACCGGGTCAAGCAGGTGCTCCCGGTGTGGAAGCTCCAGGATTTCACCGACGGATCCTCCGCCTGGACGGGCCTGGAGGACTTTGCCTAGTCCGGACCCTGTCAGGGGATCGATCACGTCCCGTACGATGGGGCGCATGTCCGCCACTCTCGCCCAGCGCCTGCACCTGCGGGATCGCTACGGGCGGGTCGCGCGGGACCTGCGGATCTCCCTCACCGACCGGTGCACGCTGCGCTGCACCTACTGTATGCCGGCGGAGGGCCTCGAGTGGCTCCCGGGCGGCGAGACGCTGATGGATGTCGAGATCACGCGCCTCATCCGGATCGCGGTGGAACTCCTCGGGGTGGAGGAGGTGCGTTTCACCGGTGGCGAGCCGCTGCTGCGCCGCTCCCTCGAGGACATCGTGGCTGCCGTTGCCAGTCTGCGGACGCGCACGGGGAGCCGCCCGGAGATCTCCCTGACCACGAATGGCCTGGGCCTCGCCCGGCGGGCGGGCGCGCTGCGGGCAGCCGGCCTCGACCGCGTGAACATCTCGCTCGACGCGGTGGATCCGGTGCGATACGCCCAGATCGCCCGCCGGGACCGGCTGGCGGACGTCCTTGCCGGCATCGCCGCTGCCGCCGAGAGCCATCTCCTGCCCGTCAAGATCAACACCGTCCTCATGCGCGGGGTGAACGAGGACCAGGCGGTTCCCCTGCTGCGGTTCGCCCTCGCCCGCGGCCACCAGCTCCGGTTCATCGAGCAGATGCCGCTCGGCCCGCGGCACACCTGGCGGCGGGACGCCTTCGTTCCCGCCACCGAGATCCGTGCCCTCCTCGCCAGCACGTTCCAGCTCACTCCCGTGCCCCGCGCGGACGCGGCGGCCCCTGCCAGTCTCTGGGAGGTGGCCCCCTCACCGGGCCTGCCCGGCGGGCTCGTGGGCATCATCGCCTCCGTGAGCGAGCCCTTCTGTGGCAGCTGCGACCGCACCCGGGTCACCGCCGACGGCCAGCTGCGCACCTGCCTCTTCTCGCGCACCGAGACCGATCTGCGGGGCCCGCTCCGTTCCGGGTGGACCGACGAGGAGATCGCCTCCCGGTGGGCGGGCGCGACCTGGTCCAAACCGGCGGGGCACGGCATCGACGATGACGGCTTCGAGCCTCCCGCGCGCACCATGTCAGCAATCGGAGGGTGATGATGATCGAGGTTCGCTGGTTCGCCGGCGCCGCCGATGCGGCCGGCCGCGCCACCGCGGTCGTGGACGCCGCGCCGGGAGCGTCGGCGTCGGCCGTCCTGACGGTCGCGGCCGCCGGAAACGCCCGGCTCGAACGCGTGCACGCCGTCTGTTCGGTGCTGCTCGACGGCGCCACCCACCGCGACCTCGACTCCGCCCTCCCTCCCGGGGACCACGTCCTGGACGTGCTCCCGCCGTTCGCGGGCGGATGAGGCTCTCCGCCGCGCAGCGGGAGCGCTACGACCGGAATCTCCGCGCCCTCGGGGAGGCGGCGCAGGAGCGGCTGCTCGCGTCGCGGGTCCTGGTGGTCGGCGCCGGGGGCCTCGGCTCGCCCGTGCTGCTCTATCTCGCGGCCGCCGGAGTCGGCCGGATCGGCATCGCGGACCCCGATCCCCTCGACCTGA
>JALHDK010000300.1:0-1379 GCA_022838965.1 Actinomycetales bacterium
CTCGTAGCGGCACACACTGCCGTCGATGATTCGCCGGGAAGGCGGAGCGATGATGTAGCCGCCGTCGCCCCGAAAATCGACACCCGCAGTGGCTGCCTGCCACGACCGCTGCTCCCGGCCAGGTGTTGCCGGGAAGTACACGTGCGCGCCACCGGTCGGTGTGCGCACCAGCAGCCCCGCCCCATCAAGGAACCCCTCTTGGGTGGCGCGCCGATATGCAGCGCGGCCATCGTGGGGGCCGTGGACATCGACATCGACGACGACCACGCCGGATGCCGCTCCTGTCGGGATGCCGATGTTCGCGCTCGGGGTGCGCGACCACCACGCCGCCACTCGTGCCGGGTCGCTGCTCGCGTCGAGGAACCCACGGCGGGTCAGCGGACGCTTCCCCTCGACGACGCACGGGAACACGGGCACGCCAGCCGCCGCGAGGCTCCGCGCAGCCAAGGTCAGGCGTGGGGAGTGATCCACGCGGATGAGCGCCGCCAGGACATCGAATGGCTGGGGCATCATCCGCCTCCACCGCAGACGCAGCGGTGCGGGAGGTGCGCGGACTGGGGGTGTCGCGGTCGAGGCCGGGCGGGGTGCCGTCGCCGACCTGGAGCGTGTCGAGCTGGTCGAGGATCGCCAGTGCGGTCTTCCGTACCCGTTCGCCGGTGGCCTGCACCACCTGGACGGGCTCTTGGCCGTCCACGCGGGCGGCCCAGGTTGAGACGTACGGGATCGTGTACCCGGCGGTGTCCATGCCGTGCGCGGCACCGATCATCAGCGCGACGGACTCGGCTTCGACCTCGCGGATGCCGCGATGCTGCCGGGCTTCCTCGTCGTCGGGATCGTGCATCACCACGTGCGCCAACTCGTGCGCGAGCGTCTTGACCTGCGCGGCAGGGTCCATGTTCTCCCGCACCGCGACCGTGCGCGCCTCGTAGTCGGTGACGCCGTTCGCGCCGAAGATCATGCCCTCGTGCTCCACGTGCAGCACCTCGAACCCGGCAACCCGAATCTGCCCGGCCAGCCCCTCCCACAAACCGGCTGGGGCTTCGCCTTCCAGCAGCGTCGGCGTCGGAGTGACCGGTAGTGGTTCGCCGTCGGTCTGGGAGGCGTCCCAGACGTAGGCGGGGCGGGCGCCGACCATCCGTGAGCGCACCACCTCGCCGGCCTTCGGCTTCTCCCGTGGCCCGAGCCGACGCCACGAGCCCGCATCGGCAGGCGTGGCCGTGGCGAACCGGCCCGTGACGGGAGCGAAGATCATGTACCCGGCCTGGCCCTTCATCACCTGTCGGCCCAGGCTCTGCCACTGCCGGTACCCGGCGACCAGAGTCGGGAACGGCTCCGGCACCCGGCCCGCCTCGAACGCGGCCTCGTGTTGCACCCAGATC
>JALHDK010000300.1:1398-3259 GCA_022838965.1 Actinomycetales bacterium
CGCCCGAGACCAGTGCTTCGACAGCGCCGGTCAGCTTCTCGTGCAGCTCGTCGAGCTTCGCCTCCCGGACCGCCCGGGCGTCCTCGTTCGATGCCATGATCCGGCCTCCTCTTCGGTGGGCCGCGACGCGAGTGCGCGCGGCGGTACACCTTCCAGGTGGGCGGGAACACCCGCCGCTATGCCGTGAACCAGGCATCGTTCACCTCCTTGAGGCAGACCAGGCGAAGAACACGCCCCGCGTTGAGCATGCTCAAAATGGCCTGGAGTCCTGTTCTAACACCGACCGTTGAGCATGCGCAACCCTTGATTTGTGCATGCTCAACGAGTAGGTTTGAGCATGCACAACCACCCGCGAGGGTGGACTACATCGATGCCTTGCCCGTCGCGAAGGGAAGGGGGTCAGCCACCATGACCGAAGACGAGAGCCAGGCTGCGGCCGAAGACCTCGCCAAGCGCCTGCGGCTCCTGATGGACGTCGCCGTCGCCGAGTCCGGCTCCGAACCCACCTACACGCAGATCGCGGACTACCTCAAAGAACGAGGAACCAACCTGTCCCGGTCGCGCTGGACCTACATGGTCAACGGCCATCGCTACGTCCAAGACCCCGCCGTCTTCGAAGGACTCGCCGCGTTCTTCGATGTCGATGCCGCCTTCCTGATGGGTCAGGACGGCGCCGCCACCCCCGAGAAGGTCGCCGCTCAGCTCGACCTCGTTCGGTCCATGCGGGCAGCGAAGGTGAAGTCCTACGCCGCCCGCACCCTCGGCGATATCTCGCCGAAAGCACTCCACGCCATCACCAAGTTCCTGGACGAGGAAATGAGCCACATGCCCGAGCACTGACGGGTGTCGCGCGACACGGTGCCGATACCGGTCCCTGCTCCCCACAGAGAGGGGCGAACCGTGAATATCGAACAGACAGTATCGGCGGCCGTCGCGGGCCTACAGCTCGGCAGCACCTTCACCCTCGACGACCTCCTCACCGCCGTACGCGCGCGCCGAAACCGCCGGCTCCGCGTCGTCGAGCTCGCCGATCTCGACACCAGCGACGGCATCTGCGCGGTCTGGCTCGTCACCGACACCGACGACATCGTGCTCCACGCCCGCAGCGACTCCGCCCTGCACCGCCAGCAGTTCGTCCTGCACGAGTTCGCCCACATGATCCTCGGCCACTGCGAAGGCCAAGACTGCGCCGCCGAGGACGTGCTCCTGCCCAACATCCCGCCCTACACCCGCGGACGCCTCCTCAAACGGCAAGACATCGACTGCGAAACCGAGATCGCCGCCGAGTCCCTCGCCGACCGCCTCGCCGCAGGCATCCGAGGATCGGTGTTCGCCGAAACCCGCTACTCGGAGGTCTTCGGATGATCCAGACCCTCGTCGCGACGCTCATGTGGGCGCTCGTGGCGAGCCTGCTCATCTTCCGCCGCAAACGCGCCGACCGCAGCATCACCTACGCCGCGATCACCATCGCCATCGCGATGACCCTGAACGTGGACACCATCTACACCGCCGTCGACCCGCTCCTCGGCGGCACCAACATCGCCACCCTCATCGCGGACGCGCTACTGATGACCGGGCTGTTCTTCCTCGGCCGCGGCGTCATGAGAACCGGCGAATGCCGGCCCCGCCTCGTCCGCGCCGTCGTCAGCATCCCCATGCTCGCAGTCTCACTGCTCGCGATCACCGTCACGTTCCTGTTCATCGACCGCGGCACGACCACCACCCAGTTCATGAGCGACCTCGGAGACGAGCCCGCTGCCGCGGCCTACTCGATCATCAACTTCGTCTACGGCGGCATCGTCATCGCCACCATGCTGACCCTCGCCGCCCGGCAGTACCGGAACAGCACCGGCATCCAACG
>JALHDK010000301.1 GCA_022838965.1 Actinomycetales bacterium
CCGCCTGGGCGGCAAGGGGAGCGCTGTACATGGCGGGCGCTCGCGTACGTGCGACCGATCTGGCTGGGGAGGCTCATGTCGCCATCTCGTGGCACGCCGCCGACCACAGGTGGCTATGCAACACCGACGATGGCGTCCGAATCACGGGTACCTCGGAGTGGGTAGACCTGGTGGTGGGCGACTATCCTCCCGAGGACGCGGCGTACGGGCGGCTGGCCTTGCGCTGCGATGGGCTCGCGGGTTCGGCTGGCTTCTGCGAGGCCTGGGTCCGCGTCTCACAGCCCGAACGCAGCGTCCTGATGCCCGTTCCAGGCGGCGATCCCGGCGAGGCGCGCTACCTGCTGACCCCCGGCGTCTGCGTCACCCCATCGGAGTACCATCCCAGGGGCGGTACCGTCCTGGAGACGACCAACGGAGGGCAGAGGACCACCGTGCTGCCCCCCGCCGCGTCCGGCATGGTGGGGGTGATCGAGAAGGCGTTCAGTGCGGCGCCGACTGAAGCGGAGACAGTGGACACAGACCGCCTCGCTTTGGCTGTCGCTATGTCTTTCCTATCTGCTTCGCGGTGGCTAGTCCCCCCGCAGTTCGATCTGGCCGTCAGTGAGATGTTCGGCGCCCGCGCGACCTTCTGCAGAGTAGTGGCTGCCGCTCACCCCCTACTCGATCATGTAGAAGACAAGCGCGAGGCTGCCCTCCTGGCCTACCTGTCTGACCTCTGGTCAACGCAGGACCCCTCCGAGCTGCACCAACGATCATATGACCTGGTGGACGCCTACGGCGGGACGGACGTCCGCTCCGATCAGATCATCTGGCTACAGGGAACGGCCCAGCAGCGGGCCGAGCAGTCGCGCCATGATCGCGAGCTCACGGCGATCACTGAGGAGTTGGCGACGGCCGACCTGGCCGGCAGCAGGCGCCTGCTGTTGGCGCGCGCCCGCCTCAACCTGGACGCCGAGAGACCCGGTCTCGCACTTGCTGACGCCCAGCGCGTGTTGGGCAGCTACCCCGAGGGACGCCCCGTCCCAGCGCTGGTCTATGTCACGCTGGCGCAGGCTGCCTTCGCCGCGGGAGACCCCCTTGCCGCCAAGGGCTGGGCGGAGACGGGGGCCAGCGTGGCATCGGGCGGAGGATACATGGCCCGCCTGGCGTACCTGGCTTGGCAGTGCGATGTCGCCGCCGGCGCCGCAGGCGTCAGCGTTGCCGTCATCGAGGGTCTGCCTGCGCACCGCGTTGGAGGCTGGGCGGGCCGTTTCGGGTCGGCGGGCGCCCTGCTCTGCGGGCCCGAAGGGGGCGTGTGGGCAGACGGGTGCTTGGCCGACCGGCCCGACGACCAGCCGGTAGCAGTCAGGACGGCGACCCCCGGCACGTCCGCTCGTACCCAGTGCACCGCATTCCCTGCCGAGCAACCGGACGCGCCGTTTTATCCCCCTGGTCTGTGCGCGTCAGACTCATACTGGGACGACAGGGGCGAGATCTACGGAGACGCGCTCGCGGGCCCGGACCTGCTGATAGATGTCAAGGTTCCGCCGGGCGTCCACACGGTGGCCGTGCTCACGGGTGAGTACGCCATGGAGGTCACTCTGATCGAGTCGGGGGCTCCACTAGCCGAGTCGGGCGCGCTGCCGGCGGGAGGGATGTACTACCGCACGATCCTTGTCCCCGGTCCTCTGGGGATCCGCATTCGACTGAAGAGGGGCTCGGCGCTGATGACGTACGCGTACGGCGTCTTCGTCGACCAAGTGGGTCCGATGGCGCCGGCAGCGCGGTATGACGAGTCGCCCCCCGCCATAGCCGAGGGCCGTGACGCGGCTAGTCGGTTCGGCGAGTGGGTTAGCTCCGAGACGCCAGACTCCGCC
>JALHDK010000062.1 GCA_022838965.1 Actinomycetales bacterium
GTTGGTGTCGAGGACGGCCGTCCGCCTCCGGAACGCGAAGGCGGCGACCGCCGCCGCGGTGTACTCGCCGATACCGGGAAGGGTACGGAGGGTGCGCTCGTCGGCGGGGACCTGACCTCCGAACCGCCCGCAGATCTCGGCCGCGCACTGCTGCAGGCGGAGCGCCCGGCGAGGGTATCCCAGGCGGCCCCAGGCGCGGACAACTTCCGCCGACGACGCGGCGGCGAGGGAGCAGGGATCGGGCCAGCGCCGCATCCACTCCTCCCACCGCGGCACCACGCGCGTCATGGGCGTCTGCTGCCCCATCACCTCACAGACGAGGATTCCCCAGGGGGTGGTCCCGGAACGCCACGGCAGGTCCCGGCCCCGCGACGCGAACCAGGCGAGGAGGTCGCCATGGAGGTCCATCGGTGCCATGGTGCCGTGTCCGCCCCGCCCGCGTCCACCCGGCGTGCCACCCGGCCGCCGACGGGCCCGGGATCGTACCGTTGACCGGGAAGGAGGACCATGTCCGAGAAGCGTCCGGTGCCCCGGCGGTCCGGGGCGCCCGCGGGGAAGCGTGTCCCCGGGCGGACCGGCTCCCCGCGCGCACGCCGGGGCGTGCTCTGGCGCCGCCGGGCGATCGCCCTGGTGGTGGTGCTGGGGTTGCTCGGAGGGGCGGTGGGAGGTGTGGTCTGGTTCGTGGGCTTCGTCCGGGACTCCGTGACCGCCGCCGGCGCCGCCGAGGCGAGCCGGACACCCACCGGGCCGTCCACTACCCAGCCCGTCGCCTGTGCAGCTGACGCGCTCGCGTGGGCCCTGGCCTCGGAGGGCTCGGCCGCCGGAGGACCGGTGACCTTCACGGTTGACATCACGAACCTGTCCGAGACCTCGTGCCTCGTGGAGGGTGGCGCGGCGACGCTCGTGCTGAACGTGGTCTCCGGGTCCGACCCCATCTGGAGCAACGCCCACTGCAGTCCCGCGACGCCGATCCCGCTGCTGCTCGGCCCCGGAGATGTGACGCGGCGGACCATCACGTGGGATGGCGCGCGGAGCGCCCCCGGGTGCGCGGCCGTGGAGGCGGCCGTCCTGCCCGGGACCTATCAGGCGTCGCTGAGCCACGCCGGCGTCGAGGTCCTGGTGGCTCCGCTGGTCTTCGTCCTCGAGTGAGGTCAGAAGTAGCGCTGCTCCAGGATGGAGGACTCGGCCAGCCGGGACAGGCCCTCCCGAACGGCCCGGGCCCGCAGTGGGCCCACTCCCTCGACCGCCTGGAGGTCCTCACTGGTCGCGGACAACAGCTTCTGCAGGGTCCCGGCGTGCTCCACGATCGCGGCGGCCACGCTGCGCGGCAGGCGCGGGATGCGTGACAGCAGCCGGTGGCCGCGGGCCTCCAGCGGCGTCTCCAGCCCCTGGCTCTGGAAGGGGAGCCGCATGGCGCGTGCCACATCGGTGGGGTTGGCGAGCTGCGCCGGATCGAGTGAGGACAGCCGGTGGGCCAGCTCCTCCGGATCGGTGGCCGTGTAGTCCGCGAAGATGAGGTCCCGATCCCGCGTCACCCCCGAGACAAGCTCCTCGACCTGCAACTGGAGGAGCCGCCCGTCCGTCCCCAGTTCGACGACGTACATGTCGAGCTCGCGCCAGATCCGGATGACCATCTCCATGCGCTGCACCACGGCGACGACGTCGCGGACGGTCACCAGGTCCTCGATCTCGAGGGCCGTCAGGGTGGCGAGCACCTCGTCGAACCTCGACTGGTAGCGCTCGAGCGTCGCCAGCGCCTGGTTCGCCTTCGACAGCAGGAGGTCCGAGTCCTCGATCACGTGCCGTTTGCCGTTGAGGTAGAGGGCGATGATACGCATTGACTGGGACACGGAGATGACCGGGTAGCCGGTCTGTTTCGCCACCCGTTGGGCGGTGCGGTGCCGCATGCCGGTCTCCGACGACTCGATGGTCGGGTCCGGCAGCAGTTGCGCGTTGGCGCGCCGGATCCGGCCCGTGCCGAAGTAGTCCACGATGACGGCGCCGTCCATCTTGGCGAGCTCGCGCAGCCGGGCAGGGGTGAAGTCCACGTCGAGAGCGAACCCACCCGAGCACATCTGCTCGACCACCTCATCGTGGCCGAGCACCACGATCGCCCCGGTGCGGCCTCGCAGGACCCGCTCCAGGCCGTCCCGCAACGGAGTCCCCGGCGCGACCGCGGCCAGCGATGCCCTGAGGTCGAGCTCGCGCACGTCTCCCCCCGTCCCTCGCGCCATCCTCCCTGCATCATAGGGCGCGCAACGGCCGCGGAGACACCGCGTCCGCCGTGTGGCCTGCGGCGATGGCGGCCAGCACGGTCTCCACCGGGAACACCCGGAGCGCCGGTGGCACCCGCAGGTCCGCGAGGCCGTGCGCGGGGATGATCGCGCGGGTGAACCCGAGGCGAGCGGCTTCGGCGAGGCGACGTTCGATGCCCGCGGTGGGCCGGAGCTGCCCCGTCAGCCCGACCTCCCCGATCGCGACCGTTCGCGGATCCACGCAGGTGTCCGCCGCCGCGGCACTGACCGCGAGCGCGATCGCGAGGTCCATCGCCGGTTCGAGGGCGCGGGCGCCTCCCACGGTCGAGACGTAGACGTCCCGGTTGCCGAGGCTCACGCCGGCGCGGGCCTGCAGCACCGCGAGCGTCATCGCGATCCGCGCCGAATCGAGGCCCGCGGTGGTGCGGCGCGGCGTCCCGACGAAGGCCGGTGCCACCAGCGCCTGCACCTGGGTGGGCATCGGGCGGCGCCCCTCGAGGCTGATCCCGACCGACGTGCCCGGAATGGGCTGCCCGGCGCCCTCGAGGAACAGTCCCGACGGATCGGCCAGCTCGCTGATTCCCCGGTCCGTGAGTTCGAAGCAGCCCACCTCGTCCGTGGCGCCGTACCGGTTCTTGACGGCGCGCAACAACCGCAGCCGGGCATGCCGCTCCCCCTCGAACTGGCAGACCACGTCCACGAGGTGTTCGAGCACGCGCGGACCGGCGATGGAGCCGTCCTTGGTGACATGGCCGATGAGCAGGAGCGGGAGGGAGCGGGCCTTGGCGAAGGCCACCAGGGCGGCCGCCACCGCCCTCACCTGCGCCACACCGCCCGCCCCGCCCTCGGCCTCGTCGGCCACCAGTGTCTGCACCGAGTCGATGACGGCGAGGGCCGGCGCGGCCTGCTCCAGGTGCCCGAGCGCACGCCCCAGATCGGTCTCGGCTGCCAGCAGCAGCGAGTCCACCAGCGCGCCGATGCGCTCGGCCCGCAGCCGGACCTGCGACACCGACTCCTCGCCCGACACGTAGAGGACCGGGGCGCCCCCGCGGGCGGCCCGCGCGGCCACCTCGAGCGCGAGCGTGGACTTCCCCACGCCCGGCTCGCCCGCGAGGAGGATCACCGAGCCGGGGACGACGCCGCCGCCGAGCACCCGGTCCAGCTCGCCGAGCCCGGTGGGGCGGGCGTGGGAGGCGTGCGGCGCCACCTCCGCGACGGGCACCGCCGCCGGGACGACGGCGAGGTGGTGGCGGCCCGCCGGCGCCCTCGCCTCGACCACCGCCCCCCAGGCGCGGCACTCCCCGCAACGGCCCACCCACTTGGCGGTGGTCCACCCGCACTCCGTGCAGCTGTACCGGGCGCTCGTCCTCGTCATGCCCCCACCGTAGGAGTCGGGTCCGACAGGAACCTCAGGAGGTGACGTCCGCCGTCATGAACCGGCTCCACGCGAGCGAGGCGAACACGGCCACCCAGGCCGCCTGCACGGCCAGTCCGGCGCCGAGGACACCCCAGTCCACCTCGATCCGCAGGAACTCGGCGAAGTCGAACCAGTGGTGGGTGAGGAGGACGGGGTGGATCGCGGCGAGCTGGGGGAGGGAGTCGAGAACGGACGAGACCACCGCCACCACCGTGGTGGCCGCCATCGCGCCCACCGGCACCTCGGTCACCGTGGAGAAGAACACGCCGACGGCCACGAGACCGGTGAGCGAGAGCGCCACGTAGGCCGCCACCCCCAGCATGCGGGCGAGCCCGTTGCCGAGGGGGACGGTGGCACCGGACAGCAGGGTCATGTCGGACAGTCCGAAGAACAGGCCCCCCGCCACGAGCGCCACCGCGGCGATGACCGCGACGGCCGCGGCGGCGAAGGCCAGCGAGGCGACGGCCTTGGCGGCGAGCAGGCGCGTGCGGGGCACGGGCAGGGCGAGCATGTACCGCAGGGTGCCCGACTGTGCCTCTCCGGCCACGCAGTCGCCCGCCGTGATCCCCACGGTGAGGGGGAGCAGGAACGGCAGGCAGAGGAAGAGCGCCGCGATCACGAGGAAGAGCCCGTTGCCGGTGACCCGCCCGATGAAGCCGGGGCCCTGACCCGCCATCCCCGAACTCTGGGCGACGAGGAGCACGAGCGCGAGCAGCAACGGGACCGCTCCGAGCCCGGCGAGGAGCGCGAGGGTACGCCGTCGCCGGAGGACGAGGCGCAGCTCGCTGCGCACCAGCCGCCACCGGGCCCCCCTAGCGTGCGACATCGAAACCCTCCCCGGTGAGTTCCACGAAGAGCTGTTCGAGGGAGCGGCGCCGCACCTCGAACCCGACCAGGTCCACGCCGCCGCGTGCGAGCGCCGCCGAGACCCGCTCCGGGGAGAGTTCGCCCAGCTCGGCGCGCAGGGTGACGCCGTCGGCCCGCACCCCGGCGAGGCCGAGGGACCGCAGGATCCCGGCGGCGGCCCCGACGTGGCGGGCCGTGGTCGTGACGTGCACGGCCGCGTCGGTACCCCCCAGGGTCAGGCGCTCACCCTGCGCCAGCAGCCGCCCGCCGCCCATGATCCCCACGTGGGTGCACACCTGCTCGATCTCGGCGAGCAGGTGGGAGGAGACGAGCACGGTGGTCCCGGCGTCCGCGAGCTCCCGCACCAGGTGGCGCACCTCGCGCGTGCCCTGCGGGTCCAGGCCGTTGGTGGGCTCGTCCAGGACCAGGAGCTGCCGGGGCCGCAGCAGGGTGGCGGCCAGTCCCAGCCGCTGCTTCATGCCCAGGGAGTACTGCCGGTAGGGCTTCGTCGCCGCTGCGGCGAGCCCGACCCGCTCCAGTGCCGTGTCGATGCGGGAGCGCGAGGTGGCGGGGTCCGCGGTGGCGTCGCAGGAGTCGAGGCGGCGCAGGTTGTCGCGGCCGCTGAGATAGGGGTGGAAGGCGGGGCCCTCGACGAGCGCGCCCACCCGCGGGAGCACGGTGCCGCCCGCCCGGGGCATCGGCTCCCCGAGCAGCCAGGCCCTTCCCGCCGTCGGGCGGACGAGACCGAGAAGCATCCGGATGGTTGTGGTCTTGCCGGAGCCGTTGGGTCCCAGGAAGCCGTAGACGGCGCCCCGGGGGACGGCCAGGTCGACGCCGTCGACCGCCACCTGCCCGGACCGGAACCGCTTCGTCAGTCCCTCGGTGCGGATGGCGGTGGCGCTCACGCCATCGCGCGCAGGGTCCCGGCGGGAACGGCACCCACGAGGACGCGCCCGTCATCGGTCACGAGGATGCTGAGCAGCGCGGACGTGAACAGGCGTCCCTCGGGCACGTCCGTGGTGAGCTGCTCGGCGAGGGCGAGCACGTCGAGGTCCATCCCGCCGGCGGAGTGATCAGGGACGAACTCGCCGATCAGCTCCTGGGCGCGGTCGGAGCCCGCGAAGCGCTCCGCCGGGCCGGCGAGTGCCGCCGGGTCGCCGGCCAGGATCGCGGCGAGGTCCACGCCGGAGAACTCCACGACGGTCTCCCAGCCGGTGCCGGTGACCCGGGGCTGCGCGGGGCCGGCGTCGGGGCGCCCGCCGTCGGCCGGCAGCGGCACGACGACGTCACGGACGGCCGCGCCCGCGGGCGGGGAGAAGGCGAGGACCGAGTCGTTGGGCATGCCGAAGTCCACGTCGGTGAAGGACACCTCGACGGCGGGGGCCGTCGGATCCTGCGTGCTCCACGTCTGGACCCGCAGCGGCGTCAGGGTCTCGCCGTCGAACGCGACGACGACCCGGTCGACGAGGGTCCCGTCGGTGTCCGGGGTGACGATGAGCTGGTAGGCGTCGCGGCCGGCCACGCTGGTCTGCGAGTCGACGACCACCTGCGAGTGGTCCTCCACCCGGGCGAGGACCTGCGCCGCGGCCTCCCGGGGTGTGGGCAGCCCGCCGCGCCGGGCGGCCACCTCCGCGCGGGCCGCCTCGCCCATCGTCTCGAGGCGTGCGAGATCGGCGTCGCTCAGGGTGTAGTGGACCACCTCGTCGTCGGAACTCGAGTACGTCCACACCTCGGGCCCGTCCGTCACCACCGACCACTCGGACATGGTGCCAAGCAGGGCGACGCGGGAGCGTTCGGCGCCGTCGGTCCAGACCCGGATCGTGGAGCTGCCCCCCAGGAGGGCGAGGGGATCCGCGCCCGTGGCCTCCGTGAAGAGCAGGTCGGGCAGGCCGAGGCGGGCGGTGTGCACCACGGTGCCCGACAGTGGCTGCGGCTTGGCCTCGAGCACCCGCGCCACCAGTTCTTCGGCCGTCACCTCCGGCAGCTCGCTGGAGCCCGCGGAGGCGAACAGCGGCTGGGCGAGGATCGTCCCCGCCACCGCGGCGGTCACCACGGCCGGGACCATCCAGGGGGAGCGGAGGAGGGAGGGTCGTTCGGCCACTGCGCTCGTCGTCATGGGACCCACGATAGGCACGCCCACCTGAGAGCCGCCTGAGATGCCGGGCCGCGGGGCTCCGGCCCGACCGCTGGCATGATGGACGCGTGCGGGTCCTGGTGGTCGACGACGAACGTGCTCTCGTGCACGCCCTCACCCGCGGACTCGCCGCGGAGGGGTTCGTCGTGGACGCCGCCCACGACGGCGAGACCGGGCTGCGGCTGGCCGCCGAGGGGGAGTACGACGTGATCGTCCTCGACGTCATGCTGCCGCGCCGGAACGGCTACGACGTCGTCGCGGCACTCCGGGAGCGCGGCGTCTGGACGCCGGTCCTGATGCTGAGCGCGAAGGACGGCGAGTACGACGTGGCCGACGGCCTCGACCTCGGGGCCGACGACTACCTGACGAAGCCGTTCTCCTTCGTGGTGCTGGTGGCGCGGCTGCGGGCCCTCATGCGACGGAAGCCCGAGGCCCGCCCGGCCGTCCTCTCCGTGGGCGGGCTCGAGCTCGATCCCGCGGCCCGGACCGTGACGCGTGGGGGCGTCCCCGTGGAACTCACGGCCCGCGAGCTGGCCCTCCTCGAGTACCTCATGCGCCATGCGCACCGGGTGGTCGGCAAGCTGGAGCTGCTGGACCACGTCTGGGACGGGAGCGGGGAGGATCCCAACGTCGTCGAGGTGTATGTCGGGTACCTGAGGCGCAAGCTGGGGCGGGAGGCCGTGGCCACGGTACGCGGCGCCGGTTACCGCGTGGTCGGATGAGCGTCCCGGGCCAGCGCTGGGGTGGCCTGTCACTGCGCCTCCGGCTCACGCTGGTCACCTCCGGCCTGCTGTGCGTGGCCCTCGCCGTCGGGGCCGTGGCCCTCACGGCCGTGGTGTGGACGAGCCGGGTGGCCGCCCTGGACGAACTGGCGGCCACACGGGCCCGGACCGTGGCGCGCCTCGCCGGGGAGGACCGGCTTCCGGGGCTGCTCCCGGTGGTGGAGCCGGCGATGGTCCAGGTGCTCGACGGCGCGGGCCTCGTCATCGCGACCTCTCCCAACGCGAGCCGCACCCTGCCCGTGGTGGGCCGGGAGGTGCTCGCGACGCTCCGGGAGGGCGCCGGCGAGGATCCGGCGCGCGCCACGCTCGCCACCGCCTACGACGAGAGGGCCCGGCTGGCCGTCCTTCCCGCGACGTGGCGCGGCACGCCCGTCACCGTCGTGGTGGCGCTCCCGCTGCGCGACGTCGAGGGAGTCCTCCGGGCGCTCCGGCTGTCCCTTGGCGGGGTGGTGCCCACGCTGACGCTGCTGCTCGCCGGGGCGATCTGGCTGGCCCTGGGCCGCGCGCTGCACCCCGTGGAACACCTCCGCAGGGCGGCGGCGCGCGTGGCCCTGGAGGGTGGTCCGGGGGTGCTGCCCGTGCCCCGCGCCCGCGACGAGCTGGGAGCCCTGGCGCGCACGCTGAACGAGATGCTGGACCGGCTCGAGCGCGCCGGCGCCCGGCAGCGGGCCTTCGTCGAGGACGCCGCCCACGAGCTCCGCTCGCCGATCTCGGCGCTGCGCGCCACCGTCGAGGTCGCCCGTGCACACCCGGACTCGTGGTCCACGGCCGAGCTGGCCGCCGACCTCGAACCGGAGGTGCTGCGCATGCAGGCGCTGGTGGACGACCTCCTCCTGCTGGCCCGCGTGGACCCGGCCGCGATCGGGCGGGTGGTCCGGAATCTCGTGGAGAACGCGACGCGGCACGCGCGCGGCCGGCGGCAGCGGCCTGGGGCTGGCCATCGCCCGGGAGATCGCCCGGGACCATGGCGGCGACGTCGTGCTCGACGATGCGGACAGTGGCGGGCTGCGCGCGACGCTGACCATCCCGTCCGGGGCCGGGTAGCCCTCAGGGACGCATCGCGAACCGTTCGAGCAGGGCGGTGTCGCCCGAGACGATGAGCAGGTCGTCCGGGTTGATGCGGGTGGACTCCGTGGCGTACTCGAACGGCTCCCCGGGGGGCTTCACCCCGATGACGGTGATGCCGTACTTCCGGCGGATGTCCGACTCGCCCACCGTGAAGCCGTGGGTCTCGCGTGGCGGGCGCATCTTTACGATCGTGAAGCCCTCGTCCATCTCGATGTAGTCGAGCATGCGCCCGGACACCATGTGCGCCACCCGCTGGCCGGCGTCCGCCTCGGGATAGACCACGTGGTGCGCCCCGATGCGCCGCAGGATGCGGCCGTGCTCCGCCGAGATCGCCTTCGCCCAGATCTGCTCGGTGCCGAGGTCCACCAGATTGCCCGTGATCAGCACGGAGGCCTCGATGGAGGTCCCGACGCTCACCACTGCGGTGGGGAACTCCGCGGCGCCGAGCTGCTCGAGGGCCTCCGGGTTCGCGGCGTCCGCCTCCACGATCGGCAGCCGGCCGGACCACTGTTCCACCAGGTGCGGATCGGACTCGACGGCCAGCACCTCGCGGCCGATGCGGTCCAGCGTGATCGCGACGGCGGAGCCGAAGCGGCCCAGTCCGATCACGAGGGTGGAGTGCACCTTCTGTCTGTCGGCCATGTGTGCCTTCCTTAACCGATCGAGGGTCTCTCCTCGGGCATGCGGATGACCCTGCGGCTCGATCGTAGTGCGAGCGCCGCGGCCACGGTCATCGTGCCGGTGCGGCCCGCGTACATCAGGGCGACCAGCACGTACTTCGCCCCGGGCGGGAGGTGGGGGGTGATGCCCGTGGACAGCCCCACGGTCGCGAACGCGGAGATCACCTCGAAGATGATGACGTCCAGGCGGAGGTTGGTGAGCTGCAGAAGCGCGAGGGTGGACATGCCCACCAGGGTCGCGCCGATGAAGGCGACCGCGACGGCGAGGCGGATCGTGTCGGGCGGGATGCGGCGGCGGAACACCTCGACGTCGCGGTCACCGCGGGCTTCGGCGACGATGGCGAGGACGAGGACCGCCAGGGTGGTGACCTTGATGCCGCCGCCGGTCGACGCGGTGCCGCCGCCGACGAACATCAGCGCGTCCTGCAGGAACCACGTCGCCTCGCGCATGTCGGAGATCGGGACGGTGGACAGTCCCGAGGAGCGCACGTTCACGGAGTAGATGAGCGCGGTGAGGACCTTCTCGTCCAGCGGCAGGGCTCCGAAGGTGCGGGGGTTCGTCCACTCGAAGACGGGGATGGCGACGGCCGCACCGAGCGTCAGCGCGAGGTAGGTGGTGAGCGACAGCTTGGCGTGGAGGCTCCACCGGCGTGGCGTTCGCCAGGTGCTGGCGACGTTGAGGAGCACGGGGAAGCCGATCGCTCCCAGGATCGTGCCGAAGAAGATCGGCAGGCCCATCCACCAGTCACCTGTGTGCGGCTCGAGGCCGTTGGGCATCACCACGAAGCCGGCGTTGTTGAAGATGGACAGGGACATGAACACCCCGTGCCACACCGCCGCGCCGAACGGCTCCCCGAGGGTGATGAAGCGGGGGATCAGCACGAGTGCCAGGGCGCCCTCCACCACCAGGGAGGTGACGATGACGGCGGTGACGAGGGATCCCACCTGGCCGAGCTTGGTCTTGGTCTCCCCGGCGGTGAGCATGCGCTGCGTCAGTCCGATGTGGCGCGACACGGCGAGGGCGAGGATGGAGGCGAGGGTCATCACGCCCAGGCCACCGATGGCGATGCCGATGAGGATGACGAACTGGCCGAAGGCGGACCAGTAGGTCGCGGTGTCCACCGTGACGAGGCCGGTGACGCACACGGCGGATGTGGCGGTGAACAGGGCGTCCTCGAACGCCGTCTCGACGGTGATGATCGTCGCGAACACCAGCAGCGCGAGCCGGGCGGGGGAGTTCTCCGCAATCCCGTCGATCCAGTCGCGGAACCGCCTCAGGAGCGTCCGTGTCTCCATGGACCTCCCTCGCTCCGGTGCGGCCCCGTGCCGCCCGCTCCAATCTACCCACGTACTACCGTGTCTCTCATGCGTCCGGTGCTGCTGTGGAGCGACGAGCTGCTGCGCTACGATTTCGGACCCGCTCACCCCATGAACCCCCTGCGGCTGGAGCTCACCCGCAGCCTGCTGGACTGCCTCGACCTCACTGGGAGGTTCGACGTCCTCGTACCGCCGGTCGCCACCGACGACGAGCTCGCGCTCGTCCACGACCGCGCCTACATCGCCGTGGTGCGCGAGGCGGAGCGCACCGGGCACGCCCCGCCGGGGTGGGGACTCGGGGACGCCGACAACCCGGTCTTCCCCCTCATCCACACTGCGGCGGCCCGGATCGCGGGCGGCTCCCTCCTGGCGGCCCGTCTCATCGTCGAGGGGCGCGCCCGCCGCGCGTTCTCCTTCGCCGGCGGCATGCACCACGCGATGCCGGCCGCGGCTGCCGGCTTCTGTGTGTACAACGACGTCGCGATCGCCCTCGCCGCCGTGCGGCCGCTCGGGCCGGTGGTGTACGTCGATCTCGACGTGCACCACGGCGACGGCGTGCAGCGCGCCTTCGAGAGCGACCCGGCGGTCACCACCATCTCACTGCACCAGCACCCCCGCTCGCTCTACCCGCACACCGGCTACCCGGCCGAGATCGGCGGAGGTGGCGGGGCCGGGCACGCCATGAACGTGGCGCTGCCCGAGGACGTGACCGACGGGCAGTGGCTCCGTGCGCTGGAGGCGATCGCCGCGCCCGTCCTGCGGGAGCTGGAACCCGTCCTGCTGGTCACCCAGCACGGGTGCGACACCCATCGCGCGGACCCGCTCGGCGGCCTCGGCATCAGCATCGAGGCGCAGCGGGAGGCGGCACGGCTGCTGCGCGGGCTCGCGGAGGAGCACTGCGGCGGCCGCTGGCTCGCCGTCGGGGGTGGCGGGTACGACGTCGTCGAGACGGTGCCCCGGGTCTGGGCGCACGTGGCCGCCGTGGTGGCCGACGCCGATCTCGATCCGGCCGCGGCGGCGCCCGCGGCGTGGCGCGACCACGTGCGCCGCGTCACGGGGCGCGAGGCCCCCGCCACCCTCGGCGACGGTGTCAGCGTGACCTGGAAGCCCTTCCATCTGGGCCGCAACCCGGCCGACGCCGTGGACCGCGCCATCATGGCGACCCGGTCGGCCGCCTTCCCGGCTCTCGGACTGGACCCGTCCACCGCGTGACGTGGACGCGTCAACGAAACACGCGTCAAGGAGAGATGATTGTGGGACGGATGCTTTTCTGGGAGCATGCGGAAGACGGGTCGCGCGTGGGGAGCAGCGCGCGAGGCGAGCGAGAGTTGATCGCATGACTGAGCACCCTGGAGGGACGCAGGGCACCCCCCGATTTCTGACGGTGGCCGAGGTGGCCGATCTCATGCGGGTCTCGCGAATGACCGTCTACCGGATGGTGCACTCCGGACAACTGCCTGCCATCCGGATGGGCCGGTCCTTCCGGGTGCCCAGCAGGGTGGTCGACGAGATGATCGCCGCCGGCCTCGCGGAGTGGGAGCAGTCCCGCGCCTCCGGCGAACACGGCTAGACTGGCTCACTGTCTCCTGGCGCAGCCAGCTGCGCCGCCACTCCTCGTCCCGGAAGGTCACCCATGGGTTCAGTGATCAAGAAGCGCCGCAAGCGGATGGCGAAGAAGAAGCACCGCAAGCTCCTTCGCAAGACTCGCCACCAGCGTCGCAACCGGAAGTGACCGCAGGCGGGCCTCCCGGGAAGGGGTGAGATGACGGCGCGTGTGGAGGTGTTGACGCGGGCGGGCTGCCACCTGTGCGAGGAGGCCCTCGCCGTCGTGCGGGAGGTCTGCGGGGACGGGGAGTTCCTCGAGACCGACATCGACTCCGATCCGGCACTGCGGGCGCTGTGGAGCGATGACGTTCCGGTGGTCCGTGTCGATGGCCGGACGGTCGCCAAGCTGTGGGTGTCCGCGGATCAGTTGCGGGCCGCCCTCACCGCGCACTGAGTCCTCCCTGCGCCACCGTCCTCGCACAGACTGCGAGGCGGGGGCGGCGCTCGCCGCACCCGCCTCGGGACAGCAGTGCTGCGGAGGTCAGACCAGCGCCGGCTCGGTCTGCATCGCGGACACCTCGAGCTCGATGGTCACCTTGTCGGCCACCAGGACGCCCCCGGTCTCGAGCGCGGCGTTCCAGGTCAGGCCGAAGTCCTTGCGGCTGATGACGGTGCGGGCCTCGAAGCCGATCCGCTTGTTTCCGAAGGGGTCGGTCGCGGAGCCGTTGTAGGTGGTTTCCAGCTCGACACTCCGGGTGACGCCGTTGATGGTGAGGTCGCCCACGAGGGTGAGGCCGTCATCGGTGGCCGTCACGGCCGTGGAGGTGAAGGTGATGACGGGGTTCGCCTCGGCGTCGAAGAAGTCGGCGGAGCGCAGGTGGTTGTCGCGGGCGGCGACGCCGGTGTCGACGGACGCGGTCCGGATCGTCACGACCGCACGCGAGTCGGCGATGTTCTCGGCGACGGTGACCGTGCCCTCGAACTCGCGGAAGGTGCCACGCACCTTGGCGATGCCCGCGTGGCGGGTCACGAAGCCGATCTCGGTGTGGGTGGGGTCGAGGGTGTAGACGCCGGCGGGGATGGTGAGCATGTGGTCCTCCTGACGGGTGGTTTGGTTGACGGCTCAACTATATGATTGAACCATCAACAATGCAACCGGTACCGCCGCAACCATCCCGCAGGACACGATGGAGGGGACAGGAGGGGAGATGACCACCACCGAACCACGCTGGCTCTCGCTCGAGGACCAGGTCATCTGGCGCAACTACCTCCGCGCGACCATGGAGGTCCGCGACGCGCTGGAGCGTGACCTGCTCACCTCCCACAATCTTTCCCTCAACGAGTACGAGGTCCCGGACCACACGGTGCGGATGTCCGTCCTCGCCGACGATCTGGTCAACTCCCGCTCGCGCCTCACCCACACCGTCTCGCGGATGGAGCGGCGGGGTCTCGTGCGGCGCAGCTCCTGCGCCGAGGACGGCCGCGGCGTCAACTGTCACCTCACCGAGGCCGGGTACGCCCTGCTCGTGGAGGCCGCCCCCACGCACGTCGAGTCCGTCCGCCGGCAGATCTTCGACCGCCTGACCCGCGAGGAGATCGACGCCCTCGGCCGGATCATGGCGAAGCTCGGCCACGTCTGACAGACCGCGGGACTGCGGACTGCCCCGCACGGCGGAATCTGGGACACTGGAGCCATGCCGCTGTCAACGGTGCACCTGATGCGTCACGGCGAGGTGGACAACCCCGAGGGGATCCTGTACGGCCGCCTGCCCGGCTTCGGGCTCTCGCGCCGGGGCCAGCGGATGGTGGAGCGCGTCGCCGAGGTGCTGCACGCCGGCGGGCACGACATCCGCGCCGTCGTCGCGTCCCCGCTGCAACGGGCGCGGGAATCGGCCGCCCCCACGGCCAGCGCCTTCGGAGTCCCCGTCCTCACCAACGAGAAGTTGACGGAGGCGGGCAACTCGTTCGAGGGCCTCGCCGTCAACCGCCACCGGTTGCGGCTCGCCCACCCCCGCTACTGGCCGCGCTACGTCAACCCGCTGGAGCCCTCCTGGGGCGAGCCGTACAGCGCACAGGTCGCCCGCATGTCGCAGGCGGTCCGCGAGACGCTCCGGCTGGTGCCCGAAGGAGGGGAGGTGCTCGCCGTGTCCCACCAGTTGCCCATCTGGGTGACCCGGCTGTTCCTCGAACGGCGCCCCCTCGCCCACGACCCCCGGCACCGCCAGTGCGCGCTCGCCTCGCTCACGACCCTCACCTTCACCGGTCGCCGGCTCGTCGCCCTCACCTACTGGGAGCCCGCGGGCGACCTCCTCGCCGGGGCCACGGACATGACCCCCGGCCTGTCCATCGCGGCCCGCGCCGGGGTCGAGCGCGAGCCGTGAGGAGGCTGCTGTCCGCCGCGGCCGCCGTCGCGCTGGCCGCCTCACTGGGAGCGTGCTCCGCGATCGGCCGGCCGGACACGGGATCGCAGGGCGCCGGCTACCAGGCCGGGGACGGCTCGTTCATCACCTGGACGCCGGACAAGCGCGGCGCGGCCGTGGTCCTCGAGGGGACCACTTACGCCGGCACCCCGGTGAGCCTGGAGGACTGGCGCGGGGACGTCGTCGTCATCAACTTCTGGTACGCGGCCTGCCCGCCCTGCCGCGCCGAGGCCCCCGACCTGGTGGCGATCGCGAACGACTACCCGGACGTTCACCTCCTCGGCGTCAACCCCCGCGACGACGCCGGCACCGCCCAGGCCTTCGAACGCACCTTCGGGATCCCGTACCCGTCGCTGTGGGACCGCGACGCGCGCGGGGTCGCGGCCATGCAGGGGCTCGTGCCGCTGCAGGCGATGCCCACGACGGTCGTCCTCGACCGGCAGGGGAGGGTTGCGGCGCGCATCCTCGGCCAGGCCAACCCGACGATCCTCCGTGGCCTCATCGACGACGTGGTGGCGTGTCCTTCGCCTCCCCCTGCGTGCTGCCACTCATCCCCGGGTACGTGGGCTACCTCGGGGGCATGGCCGGCTCCGCCCGCGGCACCGCGGCCAGACCCGACACCGGCCGGGTCCTGTGGGGCATGATCCTCTTCGTCCTCGGGTTCACCGCGGTGTTCGTGCTGCTCGGCATCGTCTTCGCCGCCGCCGGGGCGGCGCTCGCCCGCTGGGCCGACATCATCATGCGGGTGCTCGGCGTGGTGGTGATCCTCATGGGGGTGGCCTTCATCGGCCACATCCCCTTCCTGCAGAAGGACACGCGCATCACCACCACACCCCGCTTCGGGCTCTGGGGCGCCCCGCTGCTCGGGGCCACGTTCGCCCTCGGCTGGTCGCCCTGTATCGGCCCCACCCTCGCGGCGGTGCTCACCCTCTCCTTCGGCGGCGCCGACCCGGCCCGCGGGGCGATCCTCGCGCTCGCCTACTGCCTCGGCCTCGGCATCCCGTTCATCGTCATCGCCCTGGCGTTCACCCGGTCCACCCGCGGACTCGCCTTCCTGAAGCGCCACCGTCGCGCGATCACCCGGGCGGGCGGGGTCGTGCTCGTCGTCGTCGGGACGCTGCTGGTCACGGGACTGTGGGGCAGCCTGACCGCCCAGCTCCAGGGCTGGATCGCCGGCTTCGTGACGGTGGTGTGATGGTCTGGCTCCGCTGGGCGTGGCGCCAGCTCACCTCCATGCGGGTGGCCCTCATGCTGTTGCTCCTCCTCGCGGTCGCGGCCGTCCCGGGCTCCTTCTTCCCGCAGCGCTCCCAGGACCCGGTCGCGGTGGCCGCCTTCCTCACCGACCACCCGCGGCTGGGACCGCTCCTCGACACCCTGGGGTTCTTCTCCGTGTACTCCTCGCCGTGGTTCATGGCGGTCTACACGCTGCTGTTCACCTCCCTCATCGGCTGCATCGTGCCGCGCATCGGCCAGCACTGGCGCGCGCTGCGGTCCGACCCTCCGCGGGTCCCGCGCACCTTCAGCCGCTTCGCCGTCCGCGAGGAGTTCACCACCACCGCCCCGCCGGCCGCCGTGTACGACGCCGTGCTCCGGCGCCTCCGCCCGGTCTACCGGGCCCGGCTCACCCCGGAGGGCGTCACGGCCGAGCGGGGCTACCTCAAGGAGACCGGCAACCTGGTCTTCCACGTCTCGCTCGTGGGGGTCCTGCTCGCCTTCGGGTACGGCCAGCTCGCCACCTACCGCGGCCAGGCGGTGGTGGTGGAGGGGGAGTCGTTCGCGAACGCCGTCGTCGCCTACGACTCGTTCGAGGCGGGCACCCTCGTGGACCCCCGGAGCCTCGAGCCCTTCACCTTCCGGCTCGACTCCCTGGAATCCCGTTTCAGCGCCACGGGACGGCCGCAGTACTTCGGCGCCACCGTCACCGTGACCCAGCCCGGAGCCGCGCCCTACCGCACCACCATCCGGCCCAACGAGCCCCTCGACGCCCTCGGGACCCGGGTCTACCTGCAGGGCAACGGGTACGCCCCGCGGGTGGAGGTGCGCGACGGCGCCGGAAACCTTGCCTTCTCCGGGCCGGTGCCCTTCCTCCCCCAGGACGGGGTCTACACCTCCACCGGCGTGATCAAGGTTCCCGACGTCGTCGGCCAGGACCAGCTCGGCCTCGCCGGCCAGCTGCTGCCGACCGCCGTCGACGACGGCGGGACGCTCCGGTCCGCGCACCCGGCACCCGCGAACCCGGTGCTGGTCCTGCAGCTGTGGCGCGGCGACCTCGGGCTGGACGACGGCGTCCCCCAGAACGTCTACCAGCTCGACGTCACGAACCTCACCCGGGTGGAGGGCGAGGACGGCGCCCCCGTGCTCCTGGTCCTCGCACCCGGGGACACCGTGGACCTCCCGGACGGCCTCGGCACCCTCACCTTCGTGGACCTGCCCCGCTTCGCGGCCCTCGACCTGCGCCACGACCCCTCCCTCGGGTGGCTGCTCTGGTCAGCGGTGGCGGCGATGCTGGGGCTCATGGGATCGTTGTTCATCCCGAGGCGACGCCTCTGGGTGCGTGCCGACACCCGCGAGGGTGTCACCGTGGTGAGCGCCGCCGCCCTCGCCCGCGGCGAGGACGCCGGACTCGCCGCGGAACTGCGCTCGGTCCTCAAGGCTGTGAAGGAAGACGGATGACCGACCTGGCCCAGCTCTCCCTCCTCGTCGTGTACGCCGCGATGGCCAGCTACACCGTCGCGTTCGTCGCCTTCGCCGTCGACCTGTCCGCGCTGCGCTCCCGGCGGGACGCCGAGGGCCACGTCATCAGGCGGTCGCGCGAACTGGTGGGCGCGGCGGCCGCTGGCCGGGGCGCGGCCCGCACCGTGGGCGTGGGTGCCGCGGCGGCAGCCGACGCAGCCGGGGGCGGCGACGTCGTCGGCCGGCGACGGGCCG
>JALHDK010000302.1 GCA_022838965.1 Actinomycetales bacterium
CGCCGTGCAGCCCGCCGTGAGATACTCCATGCGGGTGACCGAGAAGAGGATCGACGGGCTCGCCATGACGAGCAGCCCCGCGAGGGCCATAGCCCCCGCGAGGACATGTCGGGGGTGAAGGCGCGTCTTGAGGCTGGTGGCCGTCAGCGCGGCCCCGAGGGCCAGGCCGCCGATGGCCACCAAAAGCATCGACGCGAAGCTGTAGACACAGTTCTGGAGCACCTGGGCGAGCAACCGGGTGCAAAGCACCTCCAGGGCGATGGTCAGCGCGCCCGAGCCCGCCGCCAGGGCGAGGAGATCGCCACTCCCCGACAGGGCCGAGGGGTGGATGACGGTCCGAGGGAGCACGACTCTCGCTCCCAGCCCGGCGGCGAGGGTAGCCACGGAGCCGCTCAGGAGCATGGTTCCGGCCAGGGTCTTACTCGCGCCGAGGGCGGGGATGGCCCAGAAGCCCGCGGCGCCGATGCCGAGGAACGCTCCCAGAAGGTTGGCGCTGTAAACGCCCACCGTGCGACTGCCGGGGCGCGCAGGGTCCTCGACGGCGCGCATGAGGGTGGGGAGGGTGGCGCCCATGGCGGCCGTCGCGGGCAGCATGGCGGCGACGGCCAAGGAGAGGGTAAGCGCGGCCGCCCAGGGGCTGCCGAGGCCGAAGGCCTCAACGCCCCATGCGTACGCCTGGCCGATCGCCCCGCGAGCGGCGGGTACCAGCGGCGCGACGAGGCCGATGGCCATCTCGAGTAGGCCGAATAGAAGCAGGGGATATCGGACCCGATCTCCCATGGGCGCCACGACCCGGGCGCCGACCGCAGAGCCCAGGAAGTAGGCGGAGAGAACCAGGGCCGCCGCCCGGGCCGAGGAGCCGAAGGGAATCGAGAGCCAGCGGAACCAGAGAAGCTCGTACGTCAGGCCTGCGGCGCCGGATAGGACGCAGGCCAGCAAGCAGAGCCGGTAGGTCCATCGCCCCGGCCCTTGTCCGGCGGCGCTCACTCCCGCCGATCCAGGTCGACGTTGCCACCACACTGAGGACACACCAGGACGCGCTCACGGACAGGCAGGCTCGCCCCGCAGTAGGGACAGGAACGCTGCACCTTGCGGGCAGTGACCGCCTTGATGAGCCACTCCGTCCGCCCGGTGCGCTCTGCCAAGCCTTTGGCCGCCATGCGGTTGAGCGTCTGGGAGGCCTCCTCGGGGGAGAACCCGACCCACGTGGCGACCTCGCCCTCGGTCACCGTGCCGTCGGTGCCCCGGGCCATGTCGATGATGGATTCCTCCACCCGGTCGGGCCGCAACCGCAGCCTCCGCGTCAGGATCAGCACGGCGGGCACGAGTTGCACGATAGCGATCGCGAAGAGAACGAGGGCGATGGCGACGCGGCCCCCCAACTTCGAGCCGCCAGCAAGGCTTGCCACGCCCCAGAGGGCTCCCCCGCAGACGAAGGCCGTCGCCTCGAGGATCCACGCAATGAGCAGCGCGATGACGCATCCCTGGTTCTTCACAAGGGCATCCTCCCTAGGCGTTCCAACGCTCCGTACCAGCGGAGAGGGCGTCGCCCATCTCAGTGAACATCCGCTCAATGGCGTCGCCCGAGAGCTGCCGGTCGATGACGCCACGGATAGCCTGCACGAAGGAGGCGGGATGGGCGGCCATCTGGCGCTCGTTCACGATGTACTGGGAGAGTTGCGTCCAGTAGCCGTGGAAGCTGATGACGGGGTCGGGGATATCGAGGACGAGCTTGGGCAGCTCGCTGTGAGCGTCCTGTTCGGCCCGGACCGAGCGCACGCTCTCCCGGAACCCATCCAATCCCTGGCCGATCCCTGAGAGCATGCCGAGCATCTCGGCGCCCG
>JALHDK010000303.1 GCA_022838965.1 Actinomycetales bacterium
CGCCCCCCAAGGCTGCCGCGCTCTCGGCATTCATCGCCCCGTCGAGGACAATGGGCGGCGATCCATCGATCACCTGGAACCGCCCCGGCCAGCGAGTGTCCATGAGGGCGGCGTCTCGCACCTCCGGGGCCAGGTCGGGGACGAGCACGCGCACGGCCTCCACCGCGAGAGCGGCGTTCGCCCGCTGGTAGTCTCCCAACAAGGACATCGCTCCGGTCCACTCGGGGAAGTCGGAGCCGAGGATACGCGTAGGCGCCATGACCTCCCGCGCCCGCGCGCGCATCACATCGAGCGCGGCCCCCGAGCACCCTATCACGGCGGGAATCCCCCTGCGCAGCAGGTGCGCTTTGTCCGATGCGATCTCCTCGATGGTCTCCCCCAGGAAAGCCTGATGGTCACGGCCGATCGGCGTGATCACCACCACGTCCGGCGAGGCGGCTGAGGTCGCATCGAAACGGCCGCCGAGGCCCACTTCCAGGATGGCGACCTGGACCCCTGCCCGCCGGAAGGCCTCCAGCCCCGCGGCGGTGATCACCTCGAAGAAGGTGAGGGTGTCGCGCTCCTCGGCGCGAAGCTCGGCGCTTGCCGCCGCCACAGCGCCCACCGCCGCGCCGAGGAGCTCGTCGGGGATGATCAGCCCGTCGATGCGAATGCGCTCCGCTACATCAAGCAGGTGAGGGCTGGTTGCCAAGCCCGTCCGCAGCCCGGCGTGGCGAAGGAGCGTGTCGGCGAACGCCGAGGCGCTCCCCTTGCCGTTCGTCCCCCCCACCTGGAGCACCCGGTAGCTGGCCTCCGGGTGATCCAGCGCCTCGCATAGGCGCCGCATGCGCTCCAAGCCGAAGGTGGCCTTGTCATACGAGCGAGGGAGGGCGCGCTCGTAGTCCGCAAGGTTCGAAAGGTACGAGCGCGCCTCGCCACCGGTCACTCGGTATCGACCCCATCGTCAGGCGGGGGAGCGGTTTCACCCGACGCGTCACGCGCCTGCTGGTAGTCCTCCCACGCCCTCTGTCGCTTCTCCTCCTCGACGTCCCGCCACTTCTTGCGCTCCGCCGCGCCTCCGCGCAGCTTCCTACTGAGTAGCCACAGAGCCAGAGCGACGGGACCCCAGCACGGGATGTAGGTGAGAATGACGATCAGGCTATTCACGAGACTCTGGAGGCTCCTCACCATGCCCGAGAAGGAGCGTCTGAACACATAGCCCGGCCGCCACTTGTCCCGCTCACGCTCGGCTTGCGCCAAGTCGCTCTCGTCGGCTCGGAGCCGTAGCTCGATTGTGATGGTGGACAGAGAGACGCGGTTCCTGAGGACGTTGAGCCTGCCCTGAGATTGCTCGATCTGCATCTGCACATTCAGGATCTCGCGCTGCACCTCCAGGATCTCGCCGAGCTCGCCCCGGCGCGCCAGCAGCTCCCCGAGCGTGTCTCGCTCTCCCTCCAGAACACGGATCCGGCTCTCGGTGTCCACCCATTCCTCGGTGACATCCTGTGTCTGCTCCCAAGAGGTGATGAGGTAGCCGTAGGTCCCCCCTCGCAGGCTCGCGTAGGTCTCGCTATACCGCTCAGCAGGGACTCTCGCGGTCATCGTGCCGCCAGCCCCATAGCCCTCGGAGTAGTTGATCCGGGAGTCAGCAATGTACCCTTCGGCCGACTCGACAAGCTCTCGCACCCGAGCCTCGGCCTCGGGGATCCCGTCGACCTCCAGGGCGATGGACGCAGTGCGGATGATCCTCGCCGTCTCTACGAGCGCGGCAGCCTCGGGCGGCGCGGAGGCCAGCGCGGGGGATGCAGCTTCCGTCATCCGGGCCTCGCCCATCGCGGCCCCATCC
>JALHDK010000304.1 GCA_022838965.1 Actinomycetales bacterium
CGCGGATTACCGACCACCGCATCAAGCACTCGGTGCACAATCTCGAGGGCTTCCTAGATGGCGACATGGAGGAGATGCTCGCGGCTCTCAAGCGCGCCGAGCAGGCGGAGAGCCTAGGCATAGCCGAGGAGTGACGTGCCGACAGACGGAGGGGAGTGGCCGTGATCACCGCACGCGAGTTGCTCGACGAGGCTCGCCGGACTCTGGCAGGGATGGCGCCCGACGCGGAGCGTTCACCTCGGGAGGCTGACTGGCTGTTCGCGTCAGTCACCGGCATGGACTCGGCAGCGGTGATTGCGCGGCCCGACGATCTGATCTCGGCTGAGCGGGTGGACCGCCTCCGGTCGCTGCTGGCGCGTCGGACCACCGGGGAGCCGCTCCAGTACCTGATTGGCGACGTTCAGTTCTGGGGCCGGCGCTTCGCGACCGATCAGCGGGCTCTCATCCCCCGCCAGGAGACCGAGACACTGGTGGCGGCCGCCCTGACGGCTATCCCTCCTGACCAACCGTGCCGCGTCGCTGAGCTAGGGACCGGCTCGGGCGCGGTCGTCGTTACGATTGCCCTCGAGCGGCCCCGAGCGCGGCTCATCGCCACCGACATCTCAGCCGAGGCCCTCGAATTGGCTCAACACAACGCCGACGTGTGGTCCGTCCTGGGCCGCATCGAGATGCGCCAGGGCAATCTGACGGAGCCGCTGGACGCCCCCGTCGACGTCCTAGTCTTCAACCCGCCGTACGTTCCGTCGGTAGCCCTGGGCGCGATACAGCGAGAGTTGGCCTACGAGCCTCGGCAGGCGTTGGACGGTGGGGCCGACGGACTTGACATGTACCGCCGCCTGGGTCAGACCTGGCGCGACGTGGTTCGCCCGGGCGGCTGGCTCTTCGTCGAGGTGGGGGCGGGCCAACACCTGGCCGCGGCTGAGATCTTGGGCGCTTCGGACGCCAAGCTGTGGGATGACTACAGGGGGATCGTGCGTGTAGTGGGAACTACTCACTGAGTGAGCGCCAATTCCCTGGTGTCCCTCAGGAGAGGCTGAGTGCCATGGTTCCGGTCCTGGTTGTCGTGCTGCTGTCCCTGGTCCCCACTGCGGGCGAACCGACGGTGAACGAGATCACGATGGCAGCCTACGAGGCGCCCGCCGGTGCGGCGAGGTCCGATGCCCTGCTCGCCGCCGCTGCCCTGGCCGTCGAGGAGCAGCCGCGGGAAGCGGTGGCGGCGCTTGTGGCAGCCGTGAAGGGGCTGGAGTTAGTCAACGAGACCCGCCGCGGCGCCATTGCGGGGGTCTTGGCATCCCTTGGCGCGGAGACCCCTGGCGACTTCGCAACGAGCGCGGAATGGGTCGAGCAGGTCGGCCCCTACGCTCTCCAGGCCCTCATGCGGATTGACCCGAGCGGATGCCTCGCCCTGACGGCCCAACTGAACACTCCCGAGGATGCCGTTGTGGCCATGCTCGCCCGTGCCGCCACGGAACTGGCGTCCAGCGGCATCGCACCGCAGGCCCCAATGGGGGGCGGATCCGTGCGTCCGGTGTCCGGCGAGGCGGCAGCGACTGCCGGCGACCCCTTAGCGGACCGCGATCGACTCGTCGAACTGGCGCTCGACCTCGCCGCAGATCTCGACGCCCTGGAGCCGTCCGCGGCGGGGCTAGCGTCCGCGATAGCCGACGTGCTGGCCGTGGACCCGGCCCAGCTGCCGGAGCTCGATCTGCCCGAGGAGTCAGTCGCGCGGCGTGAGCGGGCAGCTCTCCTGGCGGAGGACCTTGCCGATCTGGCCTCCGGCATGGCAGAGGACATCGCGACGCGCACACGGCTCCTGTGCGACC
>JALHDK010000305.1 GCA_022838965.1 Actinomycetales bacterium
GGTGGCGCGCATCGTCGCGGTCATCATCATCATCGCCACGGGCCTCGCACTCGCATTCGGCGACACGTCGGGCGGTTTTCGCAAGCTGATCCAGATCGTGTTCGGCCTGTCCATCGCCTTCGCGGCTTCGAGCTTCTTCCTGTCGTTCTTCAGCTTCTCGGGCGGGGCCGTCGTATGAGTGCCCCGGACGCCTTCGCGGCCGGGTTCGAGGTGCCGCTGCATCGCTCGCTCACCGAGCCGATCTTGCTGGGCGGTGCCCCGCGCACCGTGGCGATCGCCTCGGCGTCAGGGATGGAATAGGCGACGTCGATCAGCTCGGGATCGGTCGTCTCGGGCATGAAGTTCTGGCCGATGCCCTCGACGGTATAGCTGCCGTCCGGCCCGGCCACGCCCTCGTTGATCAGGCCCGCCAGCGCCGAGCCGACCGGGTCGGCCAGGATGATCTGGGCCTTGGAGCCTTGCGATTTGAAATAGCGGGCGTTGCCGGTGATCGTCCCGCCCGAGCCGATCCCGGCGACGAAGGCGTCGATGTCGCCGTCCATCTGTTCGAAGATTTCCGGGCCGGTCGTCTTGAAGTGGGCCTCGGAGTTGGCGTCGTTGGCGAACTGGTTGACGAAATAGCCGCCCGGAATCTGCTGGGCCAGACGCTCGGCCTCCGGGAGCCGCACCCCCCGCACCGCGTAGTGGTAGGCGAGGTTGTTGTAGGCAAGAGGCGAGTCCGGGCGAAGCTGTATAGCCATGGTGTAGGCCTCAGTCGTCGCCGCGCTGTCGCCCACTGCGCTGGCCGCGCTGGCCGCCGTGAGCGCCAGATCATAGCCGGGACTCTGGCGGAGCCCCTGGAGGAGATAGGGCGTCGCCAAGCCGAATTGCCCGCGCTCGGCAAGCCACACCCCTATGCGTTCGGCCATCCTCTGACCCGGCCGAGCCCGCGCCACCGCCGCGTCGAAGTGCTGCCGGGCCAGCGCCTCGTAGTCCTCGGCCGCCGATGCGCCCTGCTCCACGATGCGCATACCAGTCCATGCATCAGCCTCGGCCGTCTGGGAGAGGGAGATCGCGTCTCGCCGCTCAACTGAAGCGAAGGCGGCGATGACCGCGCCTATCGCGATCCCGACCACTAATAGGTGGACGATGGTGAGCCTGTTCAGGCCACCTGAGACGGTGGCATCGGCTGTGGACGCAGGAGGATCCGGGTGTTGGGACAAGGGTGTGTTCATCGCTCCATCGACTTGCGGAGTACTCGACCGCCATCCTCCAGGCAACGACCGGTTCCCAGAACCACGCAGCTCAGGGCGTCTTGGGCCACCAGGCAGGGGATGCCCGTCTCGAGGCTGATCAGAGCGTCAGTCCCTCGCAGGTACGCGCCGCCGCCGGCGAGCACAATCCCGTGACGCATGATGTCAGCCGCGAGCTCGGGAGGTGTGTGCTCCAGAGCGGTATGGACGGTATCGAGAATCGCCCGCAGCGGCTCCTGAATCGCCTCCCGAACGTGATCCGCCGTCAGGATGACACTCCGGGGCAGCCCCCGGATGATGTCGCGGCCCTTGACCTCCATCTCGAGCTGCTCCGTGAGGGGGTAAGCGGAACCCACGGCGAGCTTGACATCCTCGGCCGTGCGCTCGCCAATAAGGAGATTGGCCTCACGCCTCACATACGCCTGGATAGCCTCGTCCATCTCGTCCCCGCCCACACGAAGCGACTGATGATAGACGATTCCGCCTAGGGAGATAACGGCCACCTCGGTGGTGCCGCCACCGATGTCGACGATCATGTTCCCCATCGCTTCCTCGACGGGAAGCCCCGCGCCAATGGCGGCCGCCATTG
>JALHDK010000306.1 GCA_022838965.1 Actinomycetales bacterium
CTTGACCTTTTAAGGGTCATACTCTACGGGTCCTACCACGGCAGGCCACCGCCAACGAAGCGCCGCGCTGACAAATGTCAGCGCGGCGCTCTATATTCTGCTTTTGCCCCCGCCCGTGGACGAGCGCGGCGAAACACAAAGGGGGGTCCGCTCCCATGTAGGCCGGGTCTCCAAACCCGGCTTCTGTGCGTTGCTACCGACCAGCGCGGCCTGGCGCATCCCGGCGGGGCGGCCCCACGGTTCTGACCGACGTGAGCCACCCTACAACGGCGTCCCCGGCGGCGTCCAGCGCGAGAGGCGGATCAGCGGCGGGCGATTCTGATAGATGGGCAGGAAGCGCTCCTCGCGACGCCGCAGCCGCCCGATGTTGGGCGCCAACGCCCGCAGCGTCAGCACCATCACCGGCAGCCCGAACGCGACCGCGAGCACGACCTCGCCACGCACGAAGAAGATCACGGGCAACAGCAGCGCCACCAAGATCGAGGCCACCGAGGCGTGCCCCACCAACAGTCCTGCCGCCACCGCGCTCAGGATCAGCACCAGGAGGCTGCCCGGCCAGAACATGGCCGCCGCGCCGACGCTGGTGGCCGTTCCGGCGCCGCCGCGGAACTTCATAAAGACCGAGTAGTTGTGCCCGAGCACCGCCAGCGTCCCGGCGAGCGCCTGCGCCCACAGGGGCAATCCCAGCAGCCCCGCCAGCCAGACCGCCGCCGTGCCCTTGAGCGCGTCGAAGATCGTGGTCAGAAGCGCCGGCCAGAAGCCGGCCGTGCGCCAGACGTTCGTCCCACCCGTGCGCCCGCTCCCGTGGAGCCGCACGTCGATCCGGCGGATCGTCCATCCCCAGAACACCCCCGGCGCGATCGAGCCCAACGCATACGCCGCCACAAACGCTATGACTGCTTTCCAGACCATATGCCCCCTCACCCCCAGGCGCCCGCTCCGGCGCACTCCGGACTAACCGATACCATACCCAAACCTCGTGGTCCGATCCAGGGCGCTATTATACCGCAATCCCGCTCTCATCCCTTGCGAGGGTGCGCCGCGTTCCGACGCGCCTCGTTCGTGCGCCAGCAGACTCCCCCGCAGAATGCGGAAACCCTTGATCTCGCTGACCGACGCGCGCGGGAGACCCCCCTCTGTGTCTCGGGCGTCGGAACGCCTTCCCGGGCCGCGGCGGCCCGAGGGGAGAGCAGAGGCCGCGCAGACGCGGGCGCGCAGACGCGGGCGCGCAGACGCGGGCGCTCGGACACGCCGACGCGGCACCAGAACCCCTCGCAGAGTCCGGAAACTCTGCGAGGGGACGGACGTGCGAGGGGACGGACGTGCGAAGGGACGGAGAGTTACTCACCGAGGGTCCAGGCGACGAGGTTCCACGTCGCCGGGGCCAGCGGGTCGGGCGTGAGGCCCAGGAGGTCCGGGCGCACGGCGAGACCCGAGGCCCGGCGGTAGAGCGGCAGCGCGGGCAGCGTCGCCGCGAAACTCCGCTGTGCGGCCTGGTGGGCCAGCACGTAGCTCTCCTCGCCAGGGAGCGCCGTGCTGGCCACGGCACACGCACTGTCGAATTCCGCGTCGCTGAAGCGCCCAATGTTCGGCCCGGCCCAGCCGTTATCGTCGCCGGGCACGCCCCACGAGGCGTAGGCCTCGCACGCCGGATGCACCCCGGCCACGGTCGCGATCTGCGCCACATCGAAGGCGCCCGCCGCCAGGATGCCGCTCGCGCTCTGCGCGTAGAGCTCCCACGGCGCGTAGGTGGCCACGTCGAGCGCGATCCCACACGCCCCGAGCTGCCGCGCGATCTCGTCGACGACGCCCTCGCGGGGCGGCGCTCCCCGCTCCCTGAGCCGCGCCGGGATCGTCGCCGGCGGGCGCCGCGGCCTCGCGAACGCCATCAGAATGGATGCCATCGCCGTCGGCGTCGACCCATCCGGCCTCGGTGAGCAGGTTCGCCCCCGCCACGGGGTCATAGACCACGCCCAACCCCGGCTCCAACACGGCCAGGGGGTGGTCGGGCGGCACGTAGCTGTCCATCAGCGTGCCCCGCCCGCCGGTGCCCACCGCATTGACCGCAGCCCGGTCGATGCAGGCCGCCATCGCCTGGCGCACCCGCACGTCGCCCAGCGGCCCGGTGACGTTGAACACGAGGTGCTCCCAGGTGGGCTCGGGCTGGACCCACGGGTGCAGCGTCGCATCGGGCGCCGCCGCATCGCCGAGGACGACGTCGCACGGGCCCTCGACCGTGCCCGTGGCTCCCGGGAAGCGGAAAATCAGCACGTCGAACGCTGGCTGCGGGCCGACATAGGCAGGGTTGCGCACCAGGCGGAGCGCGACGCCAGGCACCCAGGACGCCGTCGTGTAGGGGCCAGGGCCCGGCAGCTCGCGGATCGCCTCGTCACGCTGCAACAGGTCGACGAGCCGCACGTCCGCCCAGGCTGCGGGCAACGGGGTCCAGAAGGCCGTGGCATAGTCCTGCGGCAGATAGCCCGGCAGCCCCGTCCAGACCACCGTCCGTTCACCGGTCGCCACGTAGCTGGCCGTCCGCTCCTCGATTGTCCGGCCATCGGGCATCGCGGGGTTGCGGGCCAGCGCATACGAGAAGACCGAGTCCTCGGCTACCACCGGTGTGCCGTCGGGCCAGACCAGGTCATCGCGCAGCTCGAAGCTGACCAGCATCTGGTCCATCTCGATCTCCCGGCCGGTGTAGGTCGTCGCGCACGCGGGATTGCGGCAACCCGCGGGGCGCACGCGGACGCCCGGCGCGAGCCGCACGACCTCCCCCGCGGCATCGAGTACCACATCGCCGGTGTGCACCCGGATCGGCTTGAGCACCGCGCTGCCGTCCTCGAGCGACGGCATGCGGACCACGAGCTGCGACCGGCAGGCATAGCCCACGGCCTGGACGCCATCGAGGGCGAGCGCCGCGCGCACCGCGCGCGCCGCGTCCGATTCGTCGAGGTAGGGGAGCAGCGCCTCGGGCTCGTCATCGAGGCAGATCGTGAGCCTGAGGGGCTCGGACGTCTGCGGCGCCGCGACGGCGGATGTGCCGGAGGCGCCC
>JALHDK010000307.1 GCA_022838965.1 Actinomycetales bacterium
AAGGAGTGGCTCGATCACAGCCAAGGGCTGGATAGCTATCTCATCACCATGGAGAACATGTGCCGGGAGGTAGGCCGGAACTTCAGCCTCTCCCGCTCCGGCGAGGGGTGGAGGCGGCACTCGCACCTGGGCTTCGGGCCCCCCGATTTCGATCCCCTGGCGGACACCCTGGGACGGCTGGCGCATCGGAACCTGAGCTACTGATCCTCGGGCGGCACCTTCGCGCCTTGTCGGAGGAATCGCGGGCGCCGCGCCTAACTACTCCGCGGTGACATTCCCCTGGAAGGGCCGGGTGGGGATACGCCTTGAGACCCCTGGGTGTCCTGCCTCTGTTGTGCCTGCTCGCTGCCGCCGCCGCGCATGCGGACCCTGCGGACGATCCGTGTGCGAGACTCGATGCCGAGGCGATGGACGGCGTGACCCGTTTGCTCGGGCTGGACGGCGCCGAGCCGGCGCGGCAGTGGGGGGCGCGCTATGGCGAGAGCTGGCACATCGAGTCCCTCCGCCCGCGGCCGGTGACCAAGGGCGATGGCCAGATCGTGCGCTTCTCCGAGATGCCGCTGCCGCTGTGCTTCCTGACCTACGACTGCGAGCGCGGCTCGGCGAGCACGACGCAGCTCCTCTCCGAGCTGAACCGCTCGGACTCCCGGGCGACGGGCTTCTGGTTGGGGTCCTTCGTCGCAAGCGCGGGCGATCTGCTGCGGCAATGGCGCGCGGCGGGCCATGAGGCGGGGCTCCACAGCTACGGCCACGCAGTGCAGACGAGCCTCTCGACGAGTGGCTTCGCGGCGGACCTGGAGCGGGCGGAAGCCGCCGTGATCAAGGCCACGGGCGCGGAGTCGGACAGGGTCTATCGCTACCCCTATGGCGAGGGGAACGGCCGGCTGACCGAGGTCGTCAGCGACCACGGTTTCCGGCCCTTCTTCTGGACGATCGACACGAACGACTGGCGCGGCCGCTCGGGGAGCCAGGTTGCGGCCTCCATCCAGGCCGCCGGCCCCGGCGATATCGCCCTCATGCACGACACCCCCGGCGCCATCGACGCCGCCTGCCGCGCCGTGGAGGCCCTCCGCGCGAAGGGGCTCGAACCGGCGCCGCTCAGTTGGGCCGCCGCGGCTTACCCGGCCCAGCCGGTGTTCATGATCCCCGGGCCGGTGAAGCCGGTGGGACGGGCCGGGGAGCGCCCCGAGCCGGCCAAACTCCAGGTGGCCTATGCTCCCGCGGGCGATTGGCTCGCCGTCGTGGCGGACGGCGCCCTGGCGCTATGGGATCGGGCGGCCCACTCGGGGGTGCGCGTGGCCCAGAATGTGGCGTGGGTCGACTGGTCGCCCGAGGGGTCGATGTTGTTGGTGACCACCCTGGCGCCCGATAGCCACGTCTACCTGCTCGATCCCGGCGTCACTGCGGCAGCGTGCGCGAGCGACCGGGGGCTGGCCATCACCGCGCTGCCCGGCGCGGTGCGCCTGAGCACCCCGGGGTCGCGGAACCACGCGGCGGCGTTCGTCGGGTCCGGCGCTGGTGTAGAGTGGATTCGCGAGGGGCCGAGTGGGCCGGCCCAGCGGGTGAGGGTATCGCTCCGGCGCCAGGCGCCGTGGGCGGTCGTGTCGGTCTACGGCGCGTCGGGCGCCAAGGTGACGCTGACCCGGTCGGGGGGCGAGGTCACCGCCACGGCTCCGTGCCGACTGACGTTGCCCCTCACGGGGGCCGAGGCGTCGGCGATGATGATGGTGGAGGGCGCGACTGCCTATCCCCTGCGGCTGCGTGTCGATGTGGAGCGGGGCGTGGTGACCGAGGCGAACCTGGCCGAGTTTATGG
>JALHDK010000063.1 GCA_022838965.1 Actinomycetales bacterium
CGCTCGCCCACTCGGTGCGTCTGGGGCTGGCGCCCACCCGCGACCGGTGTCTCCAACTGACCGATTTCGTGACACCGCACGGCAGGGCGGCGTTAGCCTCACACCATGAACGATCTTCCCGCCAGCGTGTCATTGTCCATCGGGCAGGGTGGCCTGCCCACCGTCGAGGTCGCGAGTGCGAAGGCGCGCGCCACGGTATACCTCTACGGCGCCAACGTGACCTCGTGGATCCCCGAGGGCCACGACCCGGTGCTGTGGCTGTCTCCCGGCTCGCAGTTCACCAAGGGACAGCCGATCCGGGGCGGAATCCCCCTCTGCCTTCCCTGGTTCTCCAAGGGCCCCTCGGGCGACAAGGAGCCGATGCACGGCACCGCCCGCCTGTCGATGTGGGAACTCGCCAGCGCGAAGGACGACGACGGAGACGTGACGCTGGTCCTCACGCTGCAGGACGCGGGCTGGTCGGCCCGGTTCACCATCGTCGTCGGCGGCACGCTGATCCTCGAGCTGACCACCACGAACGACGGTGAGACGGACATGGTCGTGGAGGAGGCCTTCCACACCTACTTCGACGTCAAGGATGTCTCCGGCATCCGCATTGTCGGACTCGACGGCGCCCCGTACCTCGACAAGGTGGCGGGCGGCACGGCCGTCCAAGAGGGTGACCTCGTCCTCGTCGACCGCACGGACCGCGTCTACGACTCGACCGCCGGTGTCGAGATCGTCGATCCGGGCCGGAACCGGACCATCGCGATCGCCAAGTCCGATTCTGCGAACACCGTCGTGTGGAATCCCTGGTCGGAGACCGTCAAGGGTCTCGGGGACATCCCCGACGAGGTGTGGCCGGAGTTCGTGTGCGTCGAGACCGCGAATGTCGGACCGAACGCCGCGACCCTCGCCCCCGGCGAGTCGCACACCATCGCCACGACCTACACGGTGACGCTGACCTGATCACAGCGCCGGCACACGCCGGCCGTCCCACCCGAACGCCGCGGGAGCTCCCGTCGGCGTTCGCGCGCGGGGTTACGCTGGGGCCCACACGTCATTGAAAGGCACCCGGCTTGCTGTTCACGCTCTCCATGCGCTACCTGCGCCCTTACATGCCCGCCGTGTACGCGGTCATCCTGTTGCAGATCGTGCAGACCATCACCGCGCTGTCGCTCCCCACGCTGAACGCCGAGATCATCGATCAGGGCGTCGTCCGTGGCGACATTCCGTTCATCTGGCGAACGGGAGGCCTGATGCTGGCGATCTCCGCCGTCCAGGTGGGGTGCGCCATCGGAGCGGCCTACCTCGGCGCCCGGACGGCCATGTCCGTGGGCCGGGACATGCGTCGGGATGTCTTCGGCACCGTCCAGACCTTCGGCACGATCGAACTCAGCCGGTTCGGGCCGCCCTCGCTCATCACACGGTCGACCAACGACGTCCAGCAGATCCAGGTGGTCCTGATGATCACCTTCACGATCATGGTGCAGGTCCCCATCATGCTGTTCGGCGGGGTGTTCATGGCGATGCGTCAGGACGCCCAGCTCGCGTGGCTCCTCGTCGCGATCGTCCCGGTGCTCGGCGGGGTGGTCGGCCTCGCCATGCTTCGGATGGGCCCGCTCTTCAAACTGATGCAGGCCCGTCTCGATGCGATCAACACCGTGCTGCGCGAACAGCTCGCCGGGGTCAGCGTCATCCGGGCGTTCGTCCGCCAGCAGGCCGAGCGTGCGCGGTTTGACCGCGTCAACACGGACCTCTTCGACACCTCCGTTCGCGTGGGGCTCTGGATGGCCTTCCTGTTCCCGGCCGTCCAGGCGATCGTGTTCTCGGCCCAGGTGGGCGTCATCTGGTTCGGCGGTCTGCGGATCGACGCCGGAGGCATGGAGGTCGGCTCGCTCATCGCGTTCATCAACTACCTGATGCAGATCTTCATGTCGGTGATGATGGCGACGATGATGTTCATGATCGTTCCCCGCGGCGAGGTCAGCGCGGACCGGATCAACGAGGTCATCTCCGCCACACCGGCGATTCGTGCCCCTGAGTCCGCGACGTCGCTGCCCGCCGCCCCGCTGGTGTTCAGGTTCGAGGACGTGGGGTTCCGCTACCCCGGCGCCGAGCAGGACGTCCTCACCGGCCTCTCCCTGACCCTGCGTCCCGGGACGACCACGGCCGTCGTGGGTTCCACCGGTTCCGGGAAGACCACCCTCGTCAATCTCCTGCCCCGCCTGCTCGAGGCGACCTCCGGACGGATCACGGCGGGAGGCGTCCCGATCACCGACGTTGACCCCACCGCCCTGCGGCAGCGGATCGCCCTCGTGCCCCAGCGGACGTTCCTCTTCTCCGGGACCATCGCGTCGAACCTGCGGCTCGGGAGGCCGGATGCCAGCGACGAGCAGCTCTGGGAGGCCCTGGACGCCGCGCAGGCCACCGAGTTCGTCTCTGAGCTCCCCGGGGGGCTCGAGGCGCCCGTCGAACAGGGCGGCCGGAACTTCTCCGGCGGGCAGCGCCAGCGCCTCACGATCGCGCGGGCCCTCGTGCGCGCAGCCGACCTCACGATCTTCGACGACTCCTTCTCCGCCCTCGACTACGCCACCGACCTCAAGCTCCGTGGCGCGCTGCGCACCGTCCTGCGGGACGGGGCCGTGCTGATCGTGGCGCAGCGGGTGGCCACCGTTCGCGGCGCGGACGCGATCGTCGTGCTCGACGGCGGACGCATGGTCGGTCTCGGCACCCACGCGGAGCTGATGGCCGGGTGCGTGACGTACCGGGAGATCGTCCTCTCCCAGCTCTCCGCGGAGGAGGCAGCATGAGCCACGCGCCGCGCGGAGGTCCCGTCGGCGGGCCATTCGGCAGGACCGTCGATCCCACCCGCAAGGCGAAGGACTTCCGCGCCGCCTTCACGCGGCTGGTGCGCACCCTCCACCCGCAGCGCTTCCGCATGGCCGCCGTCGTGACCGCCACCGCGATCTCGGTGTTCCTCAACGTCCTCGGACCCAAGGTGCTCGGCGACGCCACCAACGTCATCTTCGCCGGGGTCGTTGGACGGATGGTCCCCGCCGGGGTGACGAAGGACGAGGCGGTGGCCGCGCTGCGGGCCGCGGGGGAGACCAACCTCGCCGACATGATCGCCGCCGTCGACTTCGTGCCCGGCCAGGGGATCGACCTGACGCTGCTCGGCCAGACGGTGCTGACGGTGCTCGCCCTGTACCTGGGCGCGGCCTTCGCAGCGCTCATCGCCGCGCGGATCCTCACCAGGGTCGTGCAGGAGACCGCGTTCGTCCTGCGCCGGACGGTGCAGGAGAAGATCGACCGCCTGCCGCTGGGCTATCTCGCGGGCCACGCGCGGGGGGACGTCCTCTCCCGTGTCACCAACGACATCGACAACATCGCCCAGACCCTGCAGCAGACCCTCTCCCAGATCGTCACGTCCATCCTCACGGTGGTCGGAGTCCTCGGCATGATGATCTGGCTGTCCTGGCATCTCGCCCTCATCGCGCTCGTGGTGGTGCCCGTCTCCGCGTTCGTCACCCTGTCCATCGCCCGGCGCGCCCAGCCGAACTTCGTCCGGCAGTGGAGGGCGACGGGCGACGTGGGTGGCATCGTCGAGGAGGCCTTCACGGGACACGAGGTGATCGCGGCCTTCGGTGCCGAGGGGCGTTTCGCGCAGGACTTCGCGGTCTCCAACAACGAGCTGCACGACGCGTCGTGGCGTGCGCAGTTCATCTCCAACACGATGATGCCCACCATGATGTTCCTCTCCAACGTCTCCTATGTGGCCGTGGCGGTCGTCGGGGGGCTCAGGGTGCTGAGCGGCAGCATCACGTTGGGTGAGGTGCAGGCCTTCATCCAGTACACCCGGCAGTTCAACCAGCCCCTCGCCCAGCTCGCCTCGATGGCGAACCTGCTGCAGTCGGGCCTTGCCTCGGCCGAGCGCGTCTTCGAACTCCTGGACGCCGAGGAGGAGACTCCCGATGTGGTGACTGCCGCCCTGCCCGCCACCGTGGGCGAGGTGGTGTTCGACCAGGTCACCTTCTCGTACACGCCCGGGCTCCCTGTCATCACGAACCTCTCGCTCGCGGTGGAGCGCGGCCAGACGGTGGCCATCGTCGGTCCGACCGGAGCCGGCAAGACCACGCTCGTCAACCTCCTCATGCGCTTCTACGACCTGGACTCGGGGCGCATCCTCATCGACGGCGTGGACACCGCCACGGTCTCGCGTGACGATGTGCGGTCCCGCATCGGGATGGTGCTGCAGGACACGTGGCTGCTGGAGGCGACGATCGCCGAGAACATCACCTATGCGCGCCCCGAGGCGAGCGAGGAGGAGATGCTGGCGGCCGCCGTCGCGACCAACGTGGACCGGCTGGTCCGCACCCTCCCGGACGGCTACGCCACGGTCGTGACGGATGAGTCCATCTCTGCCGGCGAGAAGCAGCTGATCACGATCGCACGCGCGTTCCTGGCCGACCCGCAGATCCTCGTGCTGGACGAGGCGACATCCTCGGTGGACACCCGGACCGAGGTGCTCGTGCAACAGGCGATGCACGCCCTGCGCCGGGGGCGCACCTCCTTCATCATCGCGCACCGCCTCTCCACCATCCGGGACGCCGACCTCATCGTGGTGATGGAGCACGGCGACGTCGTCGAACAGGGCACCCACGCCCAGCTGCTAGCGGCGGGCGGTGCCTACGCCCGGCTCTACCAGGCTCAGTTCGAGGCTGCGATCAGCGAGGACTAGCGTCCGGGGGCACGACGACGCCGGTCGCGGCGCCGGTCACTCCAGCCCCCGCCGCCGCAGGAGCGGGCCGATGTCCGCGTCCCGCCCACGGAATGCGCGGAACGACTCCAGCGGGTCGCGGGAGTTGCCCCGCGAGAGGAGTTCGTCCCGGAACCGCTGGCCCGCGGCACGGTTGAGGCCTCCGTCCCCGTCGTGCGCGGCCTCCTGCGTGAACCACTCCACGGTGTCCGCGTCCAGCACCTCGGACCAGATGTAGGAGTAGTAGCTGGCGTCATAGCCGCCCCCGAACGCGTGGTTGAAGTACGTGGAACGGTACCGCGGCGGGACAAGGTCCCAGGCCAGCCCCGCGGCCTCGAGGGCGGCTGTCTCGAACTCCGCGACGGCGGCGGGGTCGTCCGGGACCTCCTCCGGTGCCAGCCGATGCCACGCCTGGTCGATCACCGCGGCGGCCAGGTACTCCGACGTGGCGAATCCCTGGCCGAAACTCCGCATGGCCACCAGCCTGTCCAGCAGGTCGTCCGGGAGAGGCTCACCCGTCCGGTGGTGACGGGCGAAGTTGGCCACGACGGCGCGGTTCGCCAGCCACATCTCGTTCACCTGGGAGGGGAACTCCACGAAGTCGGGGGGCACCTCGGTTCCCGAGAGGCTCGGGTGGGTGACGTTGGAGAACATGGCGTGCAGGGCGTGACCGAACTCGTGGAACGCCGTCGTCACCTCGTCCCATGTCAGGAGGGTGGGCTCTCCCGCCGCGGGCCGGGTGATGTTGAGGTTGTTCATCACCACCGGCCGTCGCCCCAGCAGGTGGGACTGGTCCACCAGGTTGTGCATCCACGCGCCGCCGCGCTTGCCCTTGCGGGCGAAGTAGTCCCCGAGGAACAGGGCCAGCAGGGTCCCGTCCTCCTCCCTCACCTCCCAGATCCGCACGTCCGGGGAGTAGCCGTGGAGGTCGGCCCGCTCGTGGAAGGTGATGCCGTAGAGCCGCTCGGCGGCCCAGAAGACGCCGTTCACCAGCACGGAGTCAAGCTCGAGGTAGGGGCGCAGCACCTCGTCGTCCACGGAGTACCACTGCCGTCGCAGGCGCTCGGAGGCGTGCATCCAGTCGGCCGCGGTGAACGCACCGGCCGTGAGCCGGGCGAGCTGCTCCCCCTCGCGACGGGCGTTGCGTCCCGCTGCCGGGGCAAGCCCGGCCAGCCGCTCCGCCACCGCGGCGGCGGATTTCGCGGTGCCCTGCTCCGCCACGGCCGCGGCATGGCAGCTGTGGCCCAGCAGCCGGGCCCGCTCCGCACGGAGCCGGGCGAGCGTCAGGACGAGCGTCCGGGTGTCGGTGGCAGGGTCATGGCCGTCCCCGCGGGTCAGGGACGCGGCCATGAGTCGTGTCCGCGTCCCCGGGTTCTCGAGACGGGCGAGCAGCGGCTGCTGCGTCGGGGCGAGGAGGGTCACCAGCCAGCCCTCCGCGCCGCGGTCCCGCGCGGCCTGGGCGAGAGCGTCCAGGGTCTCCGGGTCCAGGCCGGCGAGGGAAGCCGGGTCAGTGAAGAGCTGGGCGGCCTCCTCCAGTCCCCGGGTCGCCCGCTGCGAGAACTCCGTCTCGGCGGCGGCGATGCGCTGGTTGAGGTCCCGGAGCCGGTGCTGGTCCTCCGGTGGCAGGCCCACGCCGGCGCGGCGGAAGTCCCGCAGGTATTCCTCGAGAAGCCACGCTGTCTCGGGGTCGAGACGGTCCTTCACCGCCTCGAGGGCTTCCAGCCGACTGAAGATGCGGGGGTCGAGGTGCAGGGCATCGGCGTGGGCGGAGAGCTGCGGCATGAACTCCGCCTCCAGGGCGTCCCACTCCGCACCCCCCACGGACTCCATCATCGTGAAGCCGACGGGCAGGACGCGGGAGAGGAGCTGGCCGGAGCGCTCCAGCGCCAGGAGCGTGTTCTCCACGGTCGCGGGCTCGGCGTTCGTTGCGATTGCCTCCCACTCGACGCGCTGGTCCGCGAGCCCGGCAGCGAGGGCGGCGCGGACGTTCCGGGGAGTGGCGGCGCTGAAGTCCGGAAGTTCGAGGGGCAGGGTGGAGGGTGCGGCGTACGGGTTCCCGGGAGGCAGCGGCATGGGAGCCATTCTGCCTCCACCTCAGGTGATCTGCCCCGGGCGAAGCCGCGCCGCCGCCAGCACCTCGGCGATGCGCGGTTCGAAGAATCCCGGACCCTTGAGGACCTTGCCGTCCGGCCGGTAGATCGGGCGCCCGTCCTCGCCGAGCTTGGAGAGGTTCGAGCGCTGCACCGCCCGGAGGACCTCGTCCAGGGGGATGCCGGTCTCGAGCGCCATGCCGTACACCACGTAGATCAGATCGGCGAGCGCGTCGGCTGCGCCGACGGTGTCGCGCCGGCCGTCGTCGGCGGCACGGGCGGCGGCGACCGCCTGCAGGATGGCGTGTTCGGCGGCGTCGCCATAGATCGCGCCCACCAGTTCGGCGAACTCCTCGGCGATGAGGGACATCCTCATGTGCACCCGGTCGATCGCCACATTCGCTGGTCCCGTGGCGATGGGCAGGTTGTAGGTGAGATGGAACTGCCGTACCAGCGCCTCCGGATCACGGGGGTTCGGGATGGGGGGAAGGTGCTCCTCGGGTCCGAACCAGGGGGAGGCGGGGGTGCGGGGGTCGTCACGGAGGAGCGAGCCCACCCAGAGGTCCCGCCAGGGGGCGTCCGGGTTCCGGTCGGGCAGTGCCGCGCGCCGGGTTCCTTCGAGGTGGAAGCCGTGCCGCCAGACGGCACGCCACGACGCCCAGTTGCCCACTCCCGCGCTCCAGCGCACCCGTGCCAGGCCCAGGTCCCGGAAGGCGACGTCCAGGGCGAGGTCCAGGGCGTCGTGCAGGATGCCCCGCCCGCGGAACGGCTCGGCGATCCAGAAGCCGATCTCGGCCGAGGTGGCATCCCGGTCATGCAGGTCGATCATGCCGGCGAGGTGGCCCTCCCAGCGGATGGCCCAGCACGCCCCGCCGGCCTCCCACAGGGCGGGGGCGTATCCGGTCACGAAGGCGACGGCGTCGTCCTCGGTGTAGGGCGACGGGACGGTGGTCCACTGGGAGATCTCCGGATCCCGGCAGGCGCGGGCGATGGCCGGGACGTCCGCCGGCGTGGGGGCGGACAGCTCGATGACCGATCGACGGACGACGGCGTGATCCATGGAGGTGAGCCTAACGCGCGCTCAGGACACGCTGACCTGGTCGATGATGTCCACCACAGCGGCGATGGCCGGAGTCTCCCCGGCCGCGGGGATCAGGACCAGCACGCGGCTGCCGACGGGAACGCCGATGAGGCCGTCGAAGTCGCCTCCGGAGCCGACCTGGATGGCCTCGGGGCTGCCCGCGTCCCAGGTGGAACCGGCCGAACTGTTGTCCCAGAACGCCACCGCGTACTGCACGATGAGTCCGCCGGCCACGACTGGCGGGCCGTCGGCGGTGGCGAGGACGGTGGTCGAGGTCTCGGTGGGGGGTTCCACGCCGTCGGGGACGACGACGCTCACCGGCTCGCCGATCGCTCCGGTGATCTCGAGGCCGGTGGCGGGGGCGGCGGTTTGGGGTGTGGCGTCGGGAGAACCGGCGATGGTGGCCGGGTAGCTGCCGATGATGTCCACCACGAAGACGAGGGTGTCGGTCCCGCTGATGCCAGCGTCCGGGTTGCCGGCCGCGCCGTAGCCGAGGTCCGGCGGGATGGACAACAGGACGCGGCTGCCGACGTCCTGCCCGACGAGCCCGGTGTCCCAGCCCTGGATCACCTGGCCGGTCCCGATCGAGAACGCGGCCGGACTGGGACTGCCGAACGAGGAGTCGAAGACCTCACCACTCCAGACCTGCCCGAGGTAGTTCACCACGAGCAGGTCGCCGGCGGCGACGGCGGGACCGTCCCCCGCCGCCAGGACCTCCCGCTGGAGGCCGGCTGACGGGGCCTCCTCGGGGAAGGTGAGGCGGGGCTCCTCGCCGAAGGACCCGCTGACCTCGGGGAACGGTCCCGCCGTTCCCACCTCCGCCTGTCCGGCGGCTGGCGAGGTCGCGTCGTCGGCGGCGTCCGGCGAACAGGATGTGGCTGCCAGCGCGCCGACCACGACGGCGAGGACGGCGAGACTGCGACGGTGGCGCATGCGGGGCTCCTGGAAGGGTTCGGTTGGGACACGAGCCTACGTCGGCATCCTGTGACGAAGCCCCATCAGTCCACCGGCGGACACGATTCTGAACCACGGGGGCAGCCGTGCTAGGGTGGTCGCTGCACGCGGCGGGACACCGGCGCGGCGTCGTCCGGGTGGCGGAATAGGCAGACGCGCTAGCTTGAGGTGCTAGTGCCCGTACAGGGCGTGGGGGTTCAAGTCCCCCTCCGGACACACAGACAGCAGGACCCCGGGCCCCGGCGCCCGGGGTCTCCCCTTTTTGTGGTTCCTCCCCGCAGGGCCGCGCTCCTCATTGACTCACCGGTGTCCTCGCCGCGATACTCGCAACCACCGATCCGAGGGGGAGCCATGGCAGATCGACTGGCGCCGGGGGCGCCCTACAGGGTCCTTGACCTGGGTGACGGTCAGACGGCGCCCTTCTACATCGTCCCCTTCGACAGGGACGGCATCTGCACCGGACCGCTGACGGCCCGGAACCTGGTGGCCACCGTGCGGGAACACCAGCCGACCGATGTCTTCCTCTTCTCGCACGGCTGGAACAACGACTGGGAGGCGGCTTCCACCCGGTACGACGAGTTCGTCGACGGGTTCGCCCGCATGCGCGCCCGGTATCCTCTCGGCCGCGAGTTCCGTCCGGTGCTCGTCGGGGTGTTCTGGCCAAGCACCGCGCTCGTCGCGCCGTGGGAGAAGGCCCCCGACATCGCGGCAGTCGGGGACGACGCCGCCGTGGCCGAGGAGCGCGCGGAGGTGGCCGAGGTCGCCGCCGTCGTTCCGGCGGGTCAGCGCGCACGGTTCTACGAGCTCGCGCAACGGCCGGCGGATCTGAGCGAGGAGGAGGCGGCGGAGTTCGCCGACCTGGTGGTCGGCGCCTTCGCGGGCGACGACGAACTCGGCGAGCCCGCGGCCACCGGGCAGGGGGTCCTCGATGTGTGGCGTGCCCTGCCCGGCAGGGCGCGCGCCGTCGCCCCGGACGAGTTCGAACGCGTGGGGTGGCCGGTCTCGCAACCCCCCGTCACCGCTGCATCCGACGCGGACGTCCGGGCCGCGGGGCTCCTCGGCGCGCTGGATCCCCGGGGACTGGTGCGGCTCGCGACCGTGCTGCTCATGAAGGATCGCGCCGGACGGGTTGGTGCGCGGGGCGTGGCCGAACTGCTGACGGACCTGCTGGACGCGAGCCCGGCCGCCGTGCACCTCATCGGGCATTCCTACGGGGCGAAGGTCATGCTCTCGGCGCTGGTCGCCCGGCCCCACCCCCGCGAGGTGG
>JALHDK010000308.1 GCA_022838965.1 Actinomycetales bacterium
GTCGTTCGCCGTCGTGCGGTTCTCGTACACCACGTCCACCAGGATCGCCCCTGCCGCGCTTGCCGTCCCCGTGTAGCGGATCCAGTCGAGTTGGTGCTCCCGCTCCCAGCCGTCCCGCAGCCCCTCGGTGTACCCCAGCGTCATCCGGTTGCCGTAGACATCCTCCACTTGGTCCGCCGACCAGCGGTACGCCACCCGCCCGTTCACCTCGCCACCATATCCTCCGAACGACCGCCAGTAGTCCCACGGGCACTCGCTCAACTGGCACGCCGTCGCGTTGTAGGTGTCCATGCGCACGAGCTGCTCCGCATCGCCGTCGTACCCCAGCCGGTACGTCGTGCCGTCCGCCGTCGTCACCACCCAGAACTCCTTGCCCCCGTTCGGCGGCGCCCCGTACGCGCCATACCCGCAGTAGGGGCGCTCCGCCGTCCCCGGCGCCGTGTAGCGCAGCACCCGCAGCTCCGGCGCCCCTTCCGCGTAGTAGCGGCACCCACCGTTGTTCGCCAGCCGCTCCGGGCCTTTGAGATAGTGACTGGCCCCGCCGATCAGCAACTGGAACGCGTTGCGGAAGCCCCAGCGGATCTCGCCCTCACACTGCTCACCACAGCCCCATTCATTACACTCGACCCAGCACACGCGGTTGGAGGTGACCGGCCGTACAATCTCCACCACCCCGCCCAGGCTCCATCCCAGCCCCACGCTCCCCGACTGCACCACTCCCAGCAGCCCGTTGAGCGCGCCGCTGTTGTAGCTCAGCGATAGATTGGGGGCCATGCCGTGCCGTCCCGGCGGCAACGTCAGGGCGTACGCGTAGCTCGCTGCTCCGCTGAACGTGCTCACGTCCGGCAGGTTGCGCAGCAAGTAGTGCGTGCCATCGTCCGGGAAGTCCGACGCCCCCGTGATCTGGTACCCCGAGAAGCGCGCCACCTGCGCCGTCAACACCTGGCCCTCCGCATCCCACCGCGACGGGACCACCTCCCACGCCTTCTCCTCCCCCTCCACCGCGTGCAGCAGCGCCGGCGTCATCCATCCCGGGAACCCCCGCAGGTCGAACGTCAGCGTCACCGGTTGCGCCAGCACCAGGTGCCCCTCGTCCTGCAACGCCGCGTCCATCGCCGCCACCTCCAGCTGCAGCCAGGTGACCGTCCGCCCCACCGGCGCCAGGCTCTCGGGCACACTGACGTCGACCTGCAGCGCCAGCTCCCGGTCCACCGCGCCCGGCGGGAACGCGATGTGCACGCCCGACGCGGGCGCGCTCACCTCCCCGCCCTCCGGCCCTACGGTCGCCTGCAGCCGCGTCGTCCCCGTGAGCGGTGCGCTCGGTTCTTCGGGAAAGGGCGTCGGCGTGGGCGTGACGTCGTAGACAGACGGTACTTCCACCGTGGCTGTCGGCGTCAGCGGCACAGTGAGGGCAGGCGTTGCTGTAGCGGTGTCCGGTGGCTCCTCCGCTGCCACCGTGGGCGTCAGCGTCGCGGTGGCCGCAAGCGGAGTCTCCGCCGCCACTACATCCGGCGGTGCAGGAGCAGCGGGCGTGTCGTCTGACACACGCCGGGGTTGCGCGGCAAGCGCGCCCTGAGGCAAGATCAAGACGAAGGCGACGACGACCGAGAGGACTCTGAACGACAGCCGACGGCGGAATCCCGAGACCATTGACGGTGCCTCCTGAGGAGCTACAGGAAGTGAGACACAACGTTATGGAGGGACGCGTACAGCAACAGTATCTGTGCTTAGTATATCCGATTCGTGCGACTTGTCAATGAGGAAAGAGCTTACCAGTTCAATGAAAAATAACTTGCGGAAGGCCACTGGAGAG
>JALHDK010000309.1 GCA_022838965.1 Actinomycetales bacterium
GAAGACGATGGCCTCCTTCGTGCGGCTCACGAGTCGCCGCACGTCCTCAACGGTGACCCGGTCACGGTCACCCACGAAGGAGATGAGCTTCCGCACCTCGGAATTGAGCAGCCCCGTATCGGCCGGCGCCAGTCCAATGAGGGTGCCAAGGGCGTCCGCGTCGATCTGGATGCCGGCGTAACGGAAGCGGTCCCGCACGAACTCGGTGGCATCTCCAGGCTTGGTGCTCTTGGGGAAGGCCAGCTCGATACCAGTCTTCTTGCACGCCTCGTAGAGCGACCCCTTAGGCGCATCCACCGGCGACTCGAGGATCAGAGTGACGTGGCTTGGGAGGCCCTTCTCGATGCGCTCGATGAGGCTCGCGGCGCCCTTGGGCGACTTCTCGCCCAGAAGCGGGGTGTCGCGCACCAGCACCACGCGCCTCTCGACGTCGAGGAAGGGCAGCGCGTTGCTCTCAACCTGACCCAGGATGTCCGACGGCGTAGCCTCCCGGCCCTCCAGCACTACGGCCCCCATCTCCAACTGCTTGCGGGGAACGATCCACTGAGGGAGTCGCCGGGCCAACTCGGAGCGGCGGAAGTCATCCTCGCCGTAGAGGAGGATCACGCGCGGGATGTCACCGGCCCTGAAGCGCGACCGCAGCTTCGTCAGGTCGGCATCGGTCGTATTCGGCGCACTGGCGGCAGCGCCACGCCGCTTGCCCATCCGTGACCTCCTCGTCGCGCAGGCTGTCGCCCGTCGCCGCGCGCTGCGGGGCGCGCTAGGGAGCGGTGCCCGACAGCGCTGGACCATCGGCGGACCTGGGCTGGTAGAGCACCTCGCGCGCGCTCCTTGCCGGCCGGCCGTCAAGCACTGCCTCAGCGTCCTCCAGCTCGATGGAGAGGCAACAGGAAACGCCCCGCTCCTGCATGGTTACGCCGTAGAGCCGGTCGCATCCCTGCATGGTGCCAGGCGCGTGAGTGATGACGATGAACTGCGTCTGATCCGTCCACTCCCCGAGCAGCCGCGCGAGGCGCTCGGTGTTGGCTTCGTCGAGGGCCGCATCGATCTCGTCGAGCACGCAGAAGGGCGATGGGCGCACTCGCAGCATCGCGAACAGCAGACTCGTGGCCGTGAGCGCCCTCTCCCCGCCAGACATGGCCGCCAGCGGCTGTCGGGCTCGGCCAGGGGTCTTCACGACGATGTCCACACCCGTCTCTAGCAGATTGTCGGGGTCAGTCAGCACGAGCTGGGTCGATCCACCGTCGAAGAAGTACCGGAACACGCGCTGGAACTCCTGGGCGATGGCGTTGAACGCCTCCAGGAACTGTACCTTCGTCGCGTTGTCGATCTCCGCGATGATCTCCCGCAGATTGTCCCGGGCCCGCTCGAGATCGGCCTTCTGCTCACCGAGGAACCGGTCCCGTTCGGCCAGCCGCTCCCACTCCGCCTCGGCGCTCAGGTTCACGTCCGAGATCTGGGCCAGCCGGCTCCGCAGCGCGCGCAGCTCGGCCCGGGCTTCGTCGAACTTCTCGATCTTGGTCGCCACCGCCTCAGCGGCCTCGACGGTGAGATCGAACTCCTCAGCCAACCGTCCCTCGGCCGTGGCGCGGGTCTCTTCGGCTCGGGCCCGCCGGATCTCGTGAGCGCTGAGGGCCTCGCGCAGTTGGGGCATGCGGCTTCGAGCGTCCTTGGCCAGCCGCTCGGCTTCCGCGAGGCTGGTCACGGCGGCGTGTCGCTCCTCCGCGAGCCGACGCAGCTCCTCCATGACCTCCTGGCCGCGCTGCTTCGCCTCGTCGAGTTCGGCGCGTGCCTTGGTGGTCTCGGCCT
>JALHDK010000064.1:0-7825 GCA_022838965.1 Actinomycetales bacterium
GCAGGGCGGCCACGAGCCCGGCGGCCAGCAGGAAGAGGCCACACGGCACCCAGAAGGACCGCACCGCCCCGACGGCTGCGAGGAGCGCCGCTCCCACCAGCGGTCCCACGGTCCAGCCGATGGCGAACACGCCCTCGTGCACCCCGTTGAGGGGGTCGACGGGCCGGCGGGCGGCGGCGGCGACGTCGGGGAGCAGGGCGCGCCGGGCGGTGTAGCCCGACGGATCGAAGGTGGCCCCGAGGACCGCGAGGAGCAGGACCACGGGGAACGTCAGCGGTGTCGCCAGCGCCACCAGGGGGAAGCCCGCGACCGAGAGCGCGGAGAGCAGGTCGGAGGCGACGCTCACCCGCTTGCGCCCGAACCGGTCCACCAGCCAGCCCGCCACGGGCGCGGCGAGGAGCGCGGGCAGCCCGCTCACGGCGGCCACGAGGCCCGCCGATGCGGCCGATCCCGTCAGCTCCAGCACCAGCCACGGGATGGTCAGCATGACCACCGAGTTCCCGATCCCGGAGGCGAGGTTCGCGGATTGGAGCAGGATCACCGGGAGGAGGCTGGCGGGGCGCTCGATGCCCTCAGAGCCGCCATCGCGCCGCATTCCGCCTCCGTCCACCACCAGAACGGTAGCGGGCGGGTTACGGTGGGGCGAGGCGGAGGGCGACCGGGTGCGGGCGAGAGCGGAGCTGGACATGAACGACCTGTCGAATCTACGGATCGTGGACTGGCACAACGACCTCGCCTGGGCGCTGCGTGACTTCCACGGCAGCTCGCTGGACGACGTCGGGACCGGGCTGCCGGACCTGTGCACCGACCTGCCGCGGCTGCGCTCGGGGGGTGTGGGCGCCCAGTTCTGGGCGGTCTTCGTGCCGCCGGGGATGCCCGATGGCGACTCCGTGGTGTACGCCCTGCAGCAGCTCGACCTCGTGAAGCGGCTCGTGGAGCGGTACGCGGCGCACTTCACGTGGTGCTGGACCGCCGACGAGGCCGAGGCCGCCCGGGCCGCGGGACGGATCGCGTCCTTCGCCGGCCTGGAGTCCGGACACGCCATCGCCTCGGATCTTGGGGTGCTCCGGCAGTTCGCCGCCCTCGGGATCCGCTACATGACGCTCACGCACACGCGCAGCACCCCCTGGGCCGAGAGCGCCGACGACGCCGCGGCGACGCCCGGGCTCACGGCGTTCGGGCGTGCCGTGGTGGCCGAGATGAACCGGCTCGGCATGATCGTGGACATCGCGCACGTCTCCCCTGCCACCATGCGGGACGCGCTCGCGGCCTCGAGCCGCCCGGTCATCAACTCGCACTCCTGTTGCCATGCGTTGTGTCCCCATCCGCGGAACGTGCCCGACGACGTGCTGGCCGGTCTCGCGGCGTCCGGCGGTGTCGCCATGGTCACCTTCGTCCCCGCATTCGTCTCGCCGGACCACTGGGAGTGGGAGCGGGCCGTCATGGCGAGGCACGGTGAGGAGCTCGCTACGCTGTCCCCCCACGCGCATCGCGAGCGGCTGCTCGCCATCGCCGAGGCCGACCCGCCGCCCGTGGTCACGGTCGCGCAGGTGGCGGACCACGTGGACCATGTCCGTGACGTGGCAGGCGTGGCGCACGTGGGCCTGGGCGGCGACTTCGATGGGACCCTGCTCTTCCCGGAGGGGCTGCGGGACGTCTCCGGCTACCCACGGTTGCTGGAGGAGTTGCGGGCGCGGGGCTGGTCCGCCGCGGAGCTGCGAGCCCTGACATGGGACAACGCGATGCGGGTGCTGCGCGAGACCGGGTCCTGACGGGCCTCGCCATGGAGCAGGTCACCCGGGACGGCCTCACCTTCGACGTCACCGACGCCGGGCCCGGGGACGCCGACACCGTCGTCGTGCTGCTGCACGGCTTCCCGCAGGACCGGACTGCCTGGGACGGGGTCATCCCGGCCCTGGCCGCGGCCGGGGCCCGCGTGCTCGCGCCCGACCAGCGCGGCTACTCACCGCGGGCCCGTCCCCCCGCGCGGCGGGCGTACGTGCTGGCGGAACTGGTGGCGGACGTCGTCGCCCTCATCGACGCCGCCCGTGCCCCCAGGGTGCACCTCGTGGGTCACGACTGGGGTGGTGGGGTGGCGTGGGCGCTGGCCGCGCGGCACCCCGAGCGGCTCGCCAGTCTCACCGTCCTGTCCACCCCGCACCCCGCCGCCATGCTGTGGGCCATCACCCACGCGACACAGGCCGTACGCAGCTGGTACATGCTGGCCTTCCAGCTTCCCGGCCTGCCCGAGCGGCTGCTCGCCGGGCACATCGAGGAGTTTCTCCGCTCGACCGCGCTGCCGGATGCCCACCTGCGGCGGTACGCCGCCCGATTCGCGAACCCGGCCGAGCTCACCGGGCCGCTCGCCTGGTATCGGGCGCTTCCACTCGCCGGTCGCGCTGCCGCCCCCGGCGTGGTTGGCGTACCCACGACCTACCTGTGGGGCATGCACGACCCGGCCCTGGGCCGGGCGGCGGCGCTCCGCACGGCGCGGTTCGTGCGGGCCGACTACCGCTTCGTCATCCTCGACGCCGGCCACTGGCTCCCGGAGACCCACCCCGGACAGGTCGTGGCGGAGGTCCTGCGCCGCATGTGATTCGTACCACGTGCCGGCCTGACCTCGCGCGCTGTGTGACCGGCGTCGTTGACCTGGGTCCTACGTCTCCCACGACGGCCTCCGCGATCAGCGATCATGGCAGCGAACGCGCCATTCGTGCGCCCGGACGACGGAGGTCCGCATGACCGTACGAACGCCCCTGACGCTCGCGTCGGTCGAGACGGGAGCCGGCCTGCGCGCGGCCTGCGCAGCGGCCCCCGAGGAGGTGATCGCCACCGTCCAGAAGTCCGGGATCCGCGGGCGCGGCGGGGCGGGCTTCCCCACCGGGCTGAAGTGGCAGCTGGCGGCCGCGGCCGCCGCCCCGGACGGCCGCCGCTACGTGCTCTGCAACGCCGACGAGGGCGAGCCGGGCACCTTCAAGGACCGCGTGCTGCTCGAGGAGCTCGCCGACCTCGTGTTCGAGGGCATGACCATCGCGGGACGGGCCATCGGCTCCACGGAGGGCATCCTCTACCTGCGCGGGGAGTACGTCTACCTGCTGGAGGGCCTGGAGGCGACCCTGCAGCGGCGCCGCGCCGCCGGCCTGCTCGGCGAGGACATCCTCGGAACCGGACTCACCTTCGACATCCGCATCCGGATGGGCTCCGGCGCCTATGTCTGCGGCGAGGAGACGGCGATGATCCAGAGCCTCGAGGGGCGCCGCGGCGAACCCCGCAACCGCTTCCCCTACCCGGTGGTGGCAGGCCTGCACCAGGCGCCCACCATCGTCAACAACGTCGAGACCTTCGCTTGGGTGGCGGCGATCATGGCCCGCGGCGCCCAGTGGTTCGCCTCCATCGGCACCGACAACTCGACCGGCCCCAAGCTGCTGAGCGTCTCGGGCGACGTCGCGCGGCCCGGCACCTACGAGTTCCCGCTCGGGGTGACGATCGCCGAGGTCCTCGCGGCGGCCGACGACGGCGGCGTGGCCAAGGCCGTCGTCGTGGGCGGTGCGTGCGGGCAGTGTGTCCCGGCGCGTGACTTCACACGGAAGATCAGCTACGAGGACGTCTCGACCGGAGGTGCGGTGATCGTGCTCGGTCCGGACCGTGACCTGCTGGACGTGGCGGAGAACTTCATGGAGTTCTTCGTGGACGAGTCCTGTGGACAGTGCACCCCCTGCCGCGTGGGCAACGCCGCCATCCTGGACGGCATCCGGGCGATGCGGCGCGGCGAGTTCACCGCGGAGCAGCTGCGCGACCTGCAGCGGCTCGGCGGCACGATGCGGGTGGCCTCCAAGTGCGGCCTGGGCCAGACCAGCCCCACCTTCTTCCTCTCCCTCGTCGAGCACTTCGCCGACGAGATCCTCGACCGCGTCCCGCAGACGGCAGGAGCACCCGCATGAGCGCCTCGATCCCCACACCCCCCGCCCCCGCCGCCCAGGCCGGGTCGGGTCACACGCTCGCCGGGCGCGCCCCCGGTGGCCTCGCCTCCTCAACCCCCACCGTGCCCGTCACGATTGACGGCCGGCACATTGAGGTGCCCCGCGGGACGAGTGTCCTCGAGGCGGCGAAGCTGGCCGGCATCCGCATTCCGACACTGTGCCATCATCCCGACCTGCCCGACTCCGGGGTGTGCCGGGTCTGCGTGGTGGAGGTGTCCGGCCAGCGCATGTTGCAGGCGAGCTGTGCCACCCCCATCACCGCTCCCGTGGAGGTGAAGACCCACAGCCCGCGGATCCGGCAGGCCCGGCGGGATGTCATCGACCTCATGCTGTCCGAGCACTACGGCGAGTGCCGGACCTGCGCGCGCGACGGGAACTGCGAGCTCCAGGACCTGGCGATCGAGTACGGCTCGGACCGCTACCGCTTCGGCGAGAAGAAGGAGCCGACCCGGCGGCTGGAGAAGTTCGGGCCGTCGGTGGTGCTCGAGATGGACAAGTGCGTGCTCTGCACCCGCTGTGTCCGCACGTGTGCCGAGATCCAGGGCGTGCATGCCCTGACGGTGGTGGGCCGCGGGGACCGGACAGCGATCTCGACCTACGCGGACATGCCCCTCTCCGAGGTGGTCTGCATCAACTGTGGCCAGTGCATCAACCGCTGCCCCACCGGTGCCCTCACCGCGGTGGACGTGACCGAGGAGGTCTGGGCGGCGATCGAGGACCCGACCAAGCACGTGGTGATCCAGACCGCTCCGGCGCCCCGGGCCGCGATCGGCGAGGAGTTCGGGCTCGAGCCGGGCACGCCGCTGACGTGGCAGATGAACACCGCCCTGCGCGAGATCGGTTTCGACCGGGTCTTCGACACCAACTTCACCGCGGACCTCACCATCATCGAGGAGGGCACCGAGCTGCTGGTGCGGCTCTACCGGAACCTCGTCCTCGGGGATTCGAGCCAGCCCGTGCCGCAGTTCACCTCGTGCAGCCCCGGATGGGTGAAGTTCATCGAGCACGCCTACCCCGAGTTCCTGCCGAACATGTCGACCTGCAAGAGCCCGCAGCAGATGTTCGGTGCGCTCATCAAGACGTGGTACGCGGCGCGCAACGGCCTGGACCCGGCGAACGTCGTCTCGGTTGCCCTCATGCCCTGTGTCGCGAAGAAGTTCGAGGCCACCCGCCCCGAGATGACCGCCAGCGGGCACCCGGACGTCGACTACGTCCTCACCGCCCGGGAACTCGCCACCATGACGCGGCAGCACGGGCTGTCGCTCCCCGAGATGCCGCCGTCGGACTTCGACGACCCGTTCGGCACCGCGTCCGGCTCGGGCGTCATCTTCGGTGCGACCGGTGGCGTGATGGAGGCGGCGCTCCGGACCGTCCTCGAGCTCGTGACCGGCCAGCAGGTGGAGAACATCTTCGACCACGCCGACATCACCCCCGTCCGCGGGTTCGACGACGCCCGCATCGCCGAGCTGACGCTGCCCGACGTCGTCGGGCCGGTGCCGCCGCTGCTCGCCCACCTGGTCCCGAACTGGGACTGGCTGCGTGGCGTCACGGTCAGGGTCGGCGTGGCCCATGGCACGGCGAATGCCCGCAAGGTGATGGAGGACATCAAGGCCGGTGGCCCGTTCTCCCAGTGCCACTTCATCGAGTTCATGGCCTGCCCGGGCGGCTGCCTGGGCGGTGGCGGCCAGCCGATCCCCACCAGCCTGGAGATCCGGAAGGCCCGCGCGCGGGCGATCTACGCCGAGGACAGGGCGTACGGCGAGCAGGGCCGAGCCCGCAAGAGCCACGAGAACCCCGCGGTGGTGCGTCTCTACGGTGAGCTGCTCACCGACGGCCCGGGCGGCCGGATCAGCCACCACCTGCTGCACACCCACTACACGGCCCGGGGCACCTACATCGCCGCGGACGGCGCACGGCGTACCGAGAGCAAGGAGGGAGTGCCATGCTGAACATGCCCACCGAGGTCGCCGGGAAGCACGCCGAGCTCATCGCCATCATCGACGAGCTTGTGGCCCGGCACGGTCGCGACCGCAGCGCCCTCATCCCCGTGCTGCAGGACCTGCACGCCGCCCGCCGCCGGATCGGCCCGACCGCGATGCGGGTGGTGGCCGACCGTCTCGGCATCCCGCCGACCGACGTCTACGGCGTGGTGACCTTCTACTCCTTCCTCGGGATGGGGGAAGTGGGCCAGCACGTCATCCGCCTCTGCCGCACGATCAGCTGTGGAATGGCCGGTGCCGAGCACATCGCCGACCACCTCCGGCGCGAACTCGGCATCGACTTCGGGGAGACCACCCCGGACGGCCTGTTCACACTCGAGTGGGCGAACTGCATCGGCCGGTGTGACACCGCTCCGGCGATGCTGGTGGGACGGCAGGCCGTCGGGGGCCTCACCCCCGAGCTGGTCTCCGAGGTGATCGCCGGCCTGCGCGCCGCGGCCGTGCAGGGCTGAGGGGAACGGCCGGGGACGGCTGGCCTGGACTGCGGCCGCGGCCCCCGCGTCAGGGGCCCGGGACCCTTGTCCCCTTCCGCAGGCGGATGACGCGGGGTTACGCTCGCCGTGTCCAGCCGATGGGAGGGCACCATGAGAACGTCATTTCTCGCGGGCCTGACAGTGGCGGCGCTGGTGCCGCTGGCTGCCATGCCGGCCACGGCGGGGAATCCCCGCATCTACCACACGATCTCCACCACCCACGGCTACGCCGTCGTCACGCAGGAGCTCGACGAGTGCCTCCTCGGTGAGGTGTTCGTGTCCTCGGGGATCGGCACCTACGCCGCGCAGCCGGGACCGGTGAACAAGCAGGGCCTCACCGGGGTGTTCGTCCGGGTGACCGACACCTGTGCCGCCGCGCCGGAAGGTGACGTCAGTGTGCAGGCGGGTGGGGGACCCGGGGGCGTCGTCGTCCTCGAGGCCGAGGGCCAGCTGTACGACGACCTGCGGGACCGCGACCCGAACGGTGCGGCGCTGCAGGTGGACCCGCGGCTCCGGTGGGCCCGGGTCGCCACCTCGATCCCCGGGACGGCGACGGCGTACACCGACGGCGTGCCCGGCGAGCCGTACGACGTCGTGATCCAGCTCGACGCGTCCTGGGTGGGGGTCGGCGAGCTCGGGCACACCACGGCGATGACACGCGAGAGGTTCCCGGGTGAGGGGGTCGTGAACTCCACCGCGAACGACCTGCGGCGCTCGGCGGAGGCCCGGGTGGCGCTCACGGTGGACGGCCTGGAGATCGCGGGCTTCGACCCCGGGCAGGACGCCGGCGGCAACGCTGTGCTGGAGCAGTCGAAGTCACGGTGCATCGAGGTGCCGCGGCCGGGTGTCGAGGGCTTCTACCCCTGCTTCGGCTTCCCCGGCTGACCCGCCGGGGAGTCCGCAGGATCGGGACCCCATACCCTTCCCGACCGTCCCACCGGCCGGAATAATCCTGCCCATGGCTGACAACCTCCACGCCGCGATCAACGTTCGTCTTGCGCTCCTTGGCCTTCCGATGGCCGACGATCCGGATGGCGCCGAGGCGGCCAGACTCGTCTCCCCGATCCTCGCGCGCCAGCGTGAGTTGAGCCGTCGGCTCAAGGACCGCCTCCCCCCCGTTGACCAGCGCATCCAGGACTTCCTCGACGACTACTGCGCCGGGACGGGGGCCTCCCCCCGGCTGCCCCGGCGCACGCTCGTGCTCGACCAGGCCGGGCTTGCCCGGGAGCTCTCCCTGCCGCTGGGTGGCGATCACTACGCCTCGCCGCTGCTGAGCAGCTACCGGCTCGTCAACGGTGTGCTCCACAATCCCGCCAGCGACCGCCGCACCACCGCCGGCGTATTCCACGTGGCGGAGGGTGGCCTGCCGATT
>JALHDK010000064.1:7851-26851 GCA_022838965.1 Actinomycetales bacterium
CCCCGCGACGTCTTCGCGCGCATGATGGCGCTCGCCCTCGAGATGCCCGACGAGCTCACGAAGCTGCCCTTCACGGGCACCAGCGAGCACCCCGCCCACTGCGTCGTGTCCCTGCTGCTTCGGCCCCTCGTGGCGCCCGCAGTGCCCGGCTACTCCACGGAGCGGAGGATGGAGATCCGCTTCTTCGTCCCCGGCAGCCTCGTGGCCAACCTCGACTTCGTGGAGAGCATCTTCGGGAACGGTGGCGACCCCTACCTCCCGGAGAACGACGCCTCGCTGAACCCGGACGGCTGGACGGGCACCACGGGCATGGTGGTCCTCGCGCCCCACCTCGTGGGAGTGAAGAAGAAGGACATCGGCCTTCCCCACTGGGACGAGGCGACCGAGCGCCAGCGGCGCGACGGCATGAGCTGGAAGGACGAGGACGAGCTCTACAACGGGGGCCACGCCTTCAAGCTCTGCGCCCGCGACGAGCGCGGCGTGATCGTCACGATGATCGCCGACAACTACTTCGGCTACTGCAAGAAGGAGGTCAAGACCCAGATCTCCTACTCCGCGAACCTGTTCGGCAACGTCGAGGAGGAGCACGCCGGCGGCGCGCTCGTGTTCCCCAGCTACAACCTCGGCAACGAGTACACCTACGACCGCCGCTCGCTCTACACGATGGCGGACGTGCTCGCGCGCGATCCGGAACGCTTCGAGGTCCAGCCGGAGGGGCACGCCCTGGACCGACTCCACGACCACATCGTGCTCGTTCCGGAGCGCCCGACGTTCTCCCTGCGCAACCAGACGGTGTCCTGGGACGGGCCCGACGGGGAACGGCGGACCATCAGGCTGCGGGCGGACACCACCTACCTCGAACCGAACGGGTACCGGGTCCACATGGAACCCTCGCAGGCCGATCCGCGGGTGTGGAACCTCATCGGCACCGACCCGCAGGCGTCCGCCTGCCACAAGCCGAGCACGGTCTCGGGCGGTGGCAAGTCCGAGATCTCCAAGGCGATCACCGACGCCTTCATCTCCACGAACGCGTACTCGGCGGACTTCGAGAAGGACATCGAGATCGTGGCCTCGATCCTCGCGCGGGACTTCTCGAACCGTTTCGCCAACCCCGCCTGGAACGGCAAGGACCACCGGCCCATCCTCAGCGAGCAGCGTTCGATCGGTTCGGTGATCAAGCTGCTGACGCCGTCGGAGCAGGACTTCAGCTGGGAGTACAACGAGTGGCTGCGCAGCATCCCGCAGCACATCAAGGAACTCGTGTACGTGGTCAAGCGCTTCTACCGCCCGGAGTGGAAGGGTGACTGGCGCAGCCACTTCACCGTGGGGATCATGAACGGCCGCCAGGGCAACGCCGTGCGGCTCAACGGGGAGAAGATCACCGTCAACGCCCTGCGGGTGGGCTTCGAGAGCGACGGATCGTGGCGGATCTTCAGCCTGCGCCACGACTTCAGCCCGGCTGTCAAGGTCCAGCTGGAGGACGACATCACCGCCAGCGTGGTCGCCCCGCCGGGGGCAGGCTTCCCGGACGGCGACCGGTCGCGGAAGTTCGTCATGAACTGTGAGCGCCTCCTCTTCCAGCGCCCGGACGACGCGATCCACCGCGGCTACGACAAGCAGGCCGAGAAGGACATCGCCAGCCCGGGCACCTTCCTGTCCAACTTCGAGCCGCTCACCCCGGCCGACGCCCGCGAGATGATGTCCGACGCGATCGGCTTCAGCCAGTTCACCGAGCCGATGAAGAACCTCATCCGGCGAGCGGCCGCGCTGGAGGAGGGCGAGTTGCCGTCGTACTTCGTCTCCTCGGCCAACCCCCGGATCGTGGACGGCAAGCCGTCGAAGAACCCGCGGTACCTCCAACTGCGCCCGGACCTGGCCAATCCCCGGGAGACGGCCACCGCAGACCTCGCGGTGCACCTGTACAAGGGCGTGCCGACCTCCGAGCCGGTGATGTGGCCCGTCGACGTCATCGCCGCCGGACGCCGCAACAACCCGCCGGAGCCGGGGGTGCGGCCGCTGTGCACGTTCAACCCGCTGCACTACATGGAGCTGCCCGAGCTGTTCATGGAGTACATCAGCTCGATGACCGGCAAGTCCCCGTCCACGACCGGCGCGGGCTCCGAAGGTGCCCTCACCAAGGGCCCGTTCAATGCCATGCCGGCGATCTTCGACCTGAACGCCGCCCTCCTGTCCTACGTGCTCACCGGCTACGACGGCTGGGTCTCCTGCGCGGGGTTCGTGGGGCCGAAGGTGCGGGTGGACCACGACATCAGCATGCTGGTCCCCGAGCTGTTCTCACGCATGTCCGCAGACGAGCGTGACGCCCACACGCTCATCGCCGAGGGCGATCTCGAGAAGCTCGAGGACTTCGAGCACAACGGCCGCATGGTGCTGGCCAGCCGCCTCGGATACCGCATGAACGCCCACTTCGCCTCGAAGTACTTCGGCCGGATCTTCATGCACCCGCACGTGGTGTTCACCCAGGAGATGCTCAAGCCGGAGCTGCAGGACATGGACGTGTTCGCGGAGAGCATGGACACGATCGTGACCACTCACGAACGGGTGGCCCGGAGCTACTTCGAGGACGGCACCATCGAGTACGCCTGCCCGCCGCTGCGGGCACTGCTCGAGATCATGGCCTTCGGGGCCACCGCCGACGGCAAGGACCTCGCCTCGCCCGAGGTGCGCGGCCTCTTCGAGCGGGACACCGTGCTCGCCAGCGACTGGTACGCCGCCCGGCTCGATGCGAAGCAGGCGGCGGACGTGCGGCTGGCCGAGGAGGGGATCGCGGCGCTCACGACCTTCGTCGACTCACCCGAGAACGCCGAGGTGGTGGCACGCCTCGGACTGGCCGATCGCCTGGTGCGGGACCGCGCCGAGCGGGACCGGCTGGCCTCTCCCGAGTACCGCGCGAGCCTGGTGGGGACACTGGGGCTGCAGCCGCTGCCCTGAGGACGGTGCCCTGAGGACGCTGCCCTGAGGAACGGGGCAGCGGTCAGTCCGTAGGGCGGCTCCGGAGCTGCTTCGTCACGGAGCGGAGCTTCTTGGAGCGCAGGCGCCGTTCCCGGGACGCGCGCGTCGGTCGCGTGGCGCGCCGCGGTGGCGCGGGCGGTGCCAGGGCGGCGCGCACGATGTCCGCCAGGCGCTCCAGCGCGACCTGCCGGTTGGCCAGCTGCGCGCGCCGCTCCGAGGCCACGACGGTGAGGACGCCGCCGGTCAGCCTCTCTGCGAGTCGCTCCAGCAGGCGGGCACGCTGCGCCTCCGTCACCGCGGCCGACGCCGCCACGTCCCAGCTGAGCTCCACCCGCGAGTCCGCGGTGTTCACCCCCTGCCCGCCGGGACCGGAGGCGCGCGAGAAGCGCCACGTCAGCTCCGCCGTCGGGATCGTGAGGGCGGGGCTCACGCGCAGGCCGGGACGCGGCGGTGCGGGCATGGAGGCCATCATCCCGCGGGCGGCGCCTCGCGGCCAGCGGCGTCAGTCCACGAAGAGCAGCACCACGGCGACCGCGATGAACAGCCCGCCGAAGACGTGGTTGAGGACCCGTTGCCCCCGCGGGGTGGCGGTGAAGCGCTGGAATCCGCGCGCCGCCGCCGCGAAGAAGAACCACATCACCAGGATGTCCACCACCACGATGGTCGCGATGAAGACGGCGTACTGCGGGAGGAGCGGCGCGTCGGGCCGGATGAACTGGGGGGTGAAGGCGAGGAAGAAGACGATCGCCTTCGGGTTGAGCAGGTTCACCCAGATGCCACGGCGGACCATCGACCACGCCGGCTCGCCCTCCCGGGAGAGGCCGACGACGGCGGCGGCCGGGGCGGCGTCGCCGGCCACCTGCGCGTCGTCGCCGGTCACGTGGGCGCGCGCCGGGGCGGGGGGAGGAGGGTTCCCGTGCGCCGAGCGGTGCGGCGGGGGCGGGGCAACGGCGAGGTCGGCCGGCCGGGCGAGGAACATCCGGGCGCCGAGATACACCAGGTATGCCGCGCCCGCGTATCGGATGGCATCGAAGAGCGCGGGGGAGTTGGCCACGATGAGGCCGACACCCGCCGCGACGATGAGGACGTGGGCGACCAGCGCGATCTGCTGGCCGACGATTCCCCAGATGGCGCGGCGGAAGCCCTCGTTCAGGGCGTTCGTCATCGTGTTGATGGCGCCCGCGCCCGGCGTGAAGCTGATGAGCACGGAGGCCGTCAGCAGCGACAGCCACACGGACAGGGTCACCCTGACACGGTAACCCGGGCGTCGCGGCGCCGGCGGGGACGTCCGGGGTGCGGCCCTACGGAGGCGCGTGCGGAGGCGCGTGCGCAGGCGCGTGCGCAGGCGCGTGCGGCGGCGGCGGTCACGCGAAGTAGATGCTGCCCCCGATGAACTCCCGCAGGATGGAGTTGAACGGCACCCGGGAGACATCGATCGGCTCGAAGAAGGAGAGCAGGTTCGAGAGCCGGTCCCTCGTCTCGCGGTACGGGCTGTCATCGCGAATGGTGGCGAGGGCCTGCTCGGCGGGCAGCCGGAGGGCGTTCATCTCGTAGAGCATCGACGTGTTGAACATGACGTCGGCCTGTTCCTGGAACCGGAAGATGTGCTCGTACTCGCCGCGGCGGACGCTGGACCACTGTGCCAGGGTCTGCTCGGGAAGGATGCCCCGGGTCATGTGGTCGCGCACCATGCGGCGCAGCAGCCGGATCTCGGTGGTGGGCACCCGGTTCACGCTGACGTAGATCCGAAAGGCGACACTCGGGTGGACGCGGCCCAGGATGGCCGGGTTGAGGGCATGGATGCCCTCGATCACCAGGATCTGGTCGGGCCCCACCCGCAGGGGGGTCGTCACGCCGGTCCGGGTACCGGTGACGAAGTCGAAGGTCGGGACCTCGACGGGTTCGCCGTCGATGAGCTGCCGGATGTGCCCCTGCATGAGCGGCAGGTCCAGGGCGTCCAGGCGTTCGAAGTCGTAGGCACCCGACTCGTCGCGCGGCGTGTCCTCCCGGTTGACGAAGTAGTTGTCCAGGCTGAGCGGGACCGGCTTGAAGCCGTTGACCTCCAGCTGGGTGGACAGGCGGCGGGTGAACGACGTCTTGCCGGACGACGACGGGCCGGAGACCAGCAGCACCCGCAGGGCGCGCCGCTGGCCGAGGATCGTGTCCGCGATGTCCGCGATCTCCTTCTCGTGGAGAGCCTCCGCGATGGTGATCAGCGAGAGCGCCCGGCCGGAGGAGATGTAGGTGTTGAGGTCCGCGACGTGTTCGATGTCGATGTTGTCGAGCCAGCGGCGGGTCTTCTCGTACGTCCGGGACAGGAGCACGGGCGGCACCAGGGGCGTGTCGGCCCCGCGATCCACGTCCCCGAAGTCCACGATGAAGCCCGGGGGAAAGGGGATGATCGTGAAGGGCTCGATCAGCGCCGTGTCCTGGAAGGCGGGGTACACCGCCCGGACCTCCAGCCCGTCCACGGCGTAGACCCAGTAGCCGCTCTCCTTCCGCAGGAAGCGGATCTGGGCGCGTGACGCCGCCCACTCGGCGAGCTTGCGCCCGATGAGCGCCACCTCGCGTGTGGAGAGGGGCGACTGGTACAGGCTGCAGTAGACGCCCTCGAGGATGGAGTACGACGTCTGGAGCCGCTCACCGGGGAACAGGTCGTGGATCACCTTGATGAGGCCGAGCTTGACGGTCTGCCGGCCCTTGCGCAGGTGGGTCTCCCTCATGATCACATGATCCGCCACGGGGTCGGCCGGGTGCGGGCCGATGGCAACTCTCCCCGGGCGGGGCCCGGAGCCCCTATGCTCTCATCACCCACACACCACGGATCGAGGACGGACACATGGTCAGAGTGGCAGTGATCTCGGGCTCGGCGAGTCCCCACCGCACGGGCGCCCCCATCGCCCGCTGGATCGCGGAGAAGGTCGGCCAGCGCGAGGGAGTGGAGGTCGACCTCGTCGACCTGCAGGACCTGGCGTTGCCGTTCTACGACGAGCCGAACCTCCCCCGCCTGCGGCAGTACGTGCACCAGCACACCAAGGACTGGGCGGCGCGCGTGGCGGCCGCTGACGCGTTCATCTTCGTGACCCCCGAGTACAACGGGTCATTCCCGGCGATCCTGAAGAACGCGCTCGACTACCTGCATCACGAGTGGCACTACAAGCCCGCCGGCGTGGTCACCTACGGTGGAGGACTCTCGGCGGGGTTCCGGGGCGCGCAGGCGCTGCGGCAGATCCTCTCGGCCCTCTACATGGTGCCCATCCAGGAGGCGGTGGCCATCCCGTTCGTGTACGAGCACCTTGACTCCGAGGGCTTCCACCCCACCGAGGGCATGGAGCTGGCCGCCGAGGCCATGATCCGCGAGATGTTGCGGGCCCAGGGGGCGCTCGCGACACTCACGATGCCGGAGCCGCACGCGGACTACTGAGCGCGCGCGCTACTCCGCGTGCAGGGCCGTGAGGATGGCGAGTGCCTTCTCGGGCGGGTTGAGCTTCATGATCATCACGCGGCGCCCGCTCGCGCCCGCGAAGGCGGCGTACATGTACTCCACCGACACCTGGTCGTCGAACAGCGTGAGCAGGTGGGCCAGGCCGCCTGGCCGGTCCGGCACCTCCACCCCGATCACCGGGGAGACCGTGGCGGTGAGTCCGGCCTCGTGCAGGGCGGTGAGCGCGGTCGCGTTGCTGTCCACGATCGCCCGGACGATCCCGAAGCGATCGGTCTCGGCGATGGTCATGGCGCGCAGGTTCACGCCATGCTCGGCGAGGGCGGTCGCGAACGTCGAGAGACACCCGGGCCGGTTCTCGAGGAACACGGAAATCTGGTCGAGCACACGCACGTGCTGGTCACCGAGCATGGGTGGTGACCTCCCTTCGGTCGATGATGCGCTTCGCCTTGCCCTCGCTCCGCTCCACGGTGCGCGGGTTCACGAGGACGCAGGTCGCCTGGACACCGAGGGCCGAGTGCAGTTCGTCCTCGATGCGGCGTTCGAGTGCGATGATCCTCCGGACCTCGTCGGAGAACAGTGACTCGCTCATCTCCACCTCGACGGTGAGCGTGTCGAGGGCACCCTCGCGGTCCACGATGAGGCGGTAGTGCGGTTCCACGCCCTGGACCCGCAGCAGTACGTCCTCCACCTGCCGGGGAAACACGTTCACGCCGCGGATGATGAGCATGTCGTCATTCCGTCCCATGAGGCGGTGGATCCGGCGCGCGGTCCGGCCGCAGGCACAGGGCTCGTCGATGAGGTACGTGATGTCGTGGGTCCGGTAGCGCAGGATGGGGGAGCCCTCCCGGCCGATGGAGGTCAGCACCAGTTCGCCCTGAACCCCTGCCGGCAGCGGGGTGCCGGTCCGCGGGTCCACGATCTCGGGGTAGAAGACGTCCTCGAAGACGTGCAGCCCGTCCTGTTCGGGGCACTCGGCCGCGACTCCCGGTCCGATGAGCTCGGTGAGCCCGTAGATGTCGTGGGCCCGGATCCCCAGCTTCGCCTCGAGGTCCGCCCTCATGGCCTCGCTCCACGGCTCCGCTCCGAAGAAGCCCACCCGCAGGGGCAGGGAGCGGATGTCGATCCCGATGTCCCGCGCGTGCTCGGCGAGGAACATCGCGTACGAGGGGGTGCAGGCGAGGGCCGTGGACCCGAAGTCCTGCATGATCTGAAGCTGGCGGAGCGTGTTGCCGGATGAAAGGGGTAGGACCATCGCGCCCAGCGCCTGCGCGCCGTAGTGCACCCCGAAGCCGCCGGTGAAGAGGCCGTAGCCGTAGGCGGTCTGGACGACGTCGTCGCGGCCGACTCCCCCCATGTCGAGGGTCCGCGCCATGACGTCGCCCCACAGCTCGAGATCGCGCCGCGTGTAGCCGTCGACCACCGGCTTCCCGGTCGTCCCCGACGACATGTGCACCTCGACGATCTCGCCCGGGTCCACCGCCCACAGCCCGAAGGGGTAGCCCTCGCGCATGTCGGTCTTGGAGGTGAACGGGAGACGTGCGACGTCGGCCAGGGAGAGCACGTCCGCGGGCGCGACCCCCAGGGCGTCCATGCGGTCCCGGTAGAACGGGACGCGTTCGTACAGCCGTGCCACGGTTGCCCGGAGCCGCGCGAGCTGCAGGGCGACGAGCCGTGGCCGGGGGAGGGTCTGCGTTGACTCATTCCACATGGGTCGCCTCCTGCGGTGCGGTCGTCCGGGCGCCGGCGAGGTCGCGCCCGATCCGGAACCCCTCACGGTTGACCCCGGCGGTGCCGTCCGGACTCAGGCGGTCGATGGCGTCCAGGAAGGCCTCCACCTTGGGCGAGACACGGTCGCGAATCGCGCGGGGGTCGATCCGCACCACGGACCCGAAGAGGCGGTCGATCTCCTCGTCGATCCCCGGGGGATAGGACGAGACGCCCGCGGGGAGCGTGCTCTGGGCGAGGTAGCAGGCGACGGCGCCGGGCCTCGCCCACTCCGCCCATCGCAGCAGCTCCATGCGCTCGAGCGCGTAGAGCACGTCCGCCTCGCCCTGCGGGATCATCGGCGAGTGGACACGCTCGCCGAAGCGCACGTGGCTGAAGACGGCCCCTCCCCGCTGGGACATGCCGTGGATCTCGCTCTTCTTCACGTCGAGTCCGGCCCGGAGGGCGGCCTCCGCGAGGATGTCGCTGGCCAGGACGACGCCCTGACCGCCCACGCCCACCATCAGGACGTTGAACGGCCGGGATTCACGGACCGACTCACTCACCGCAGCACCTCGCAGCCAGGGGCAGCAGGGCGCGCCGCGCCTTCTTGTCGTCGTAGCGGCCCAGCCGGCGCAGGTCCTTCGCCTCGATGACGCACATGGCGATCACGGCGAGCAGGCGCACACCGGGCTTCCCGGCCAGGTCGTCGATGGCCGTCACGACGGCCCGCTTGTCGCTGCCGTCGATCACCCGGACGTTCTCGTCCGGGATGCCCACCGCCCTGGCAAGGTGCCAGTAGTCGAGCGCCGGGGCGTCCTCCCGGCCGATGCGTTCGCCGCTCAGCGGGTTCGGCTGGGAGCCGGTCATGGCGGTGGTCGCGTTGTCCAGCACGATGTACAACCCGTCGCGCTTGTTCCACACGGCGTTGAGGAGGCCGGTGAGTCCCGAGTGGGCGAAGGTCGAGTCGCCGATGACGGCGGCCACCCGCCGTCGGTCCTCTCCCGAGGCCAGGACGGCGTCCATGCCCTGGGCCATCGTCAGGCTGGCCCCCATGTCCAGGAGCGTGTCCATGGCGCTGTAGGGCGGCAGCACGCCGAGCGAGTAGCAGCCGATGTCACCGGAGACGATCATGTCCCTCTCGCGCAGCGCGGTGAAGACCGCGCCGTGCGGGCAGCCCACGCACAGGCCGGGGGGGCGGGGAGGCACCGCGAGAGACGGGGTGGGACCGGCCCTCCGGGGAAGGCCGAAGCCCGCGCGGACGGTCTCCGGGCTGAACTCCCCGATCGCGGGGAACACATCCTTGCCATGGCAGGCGATACCCCAGGCGCGGACCTGGGTCTCGATGACCGGGTCCAGCTCCTCCACGATGTACAGGGTCGGGTAGCGGGCGGCGAAGTCCTCGATGAGGCGTCGCGGCAGGGGGTGCACGATGCCCAGCTTCAGCACCGCCACGTCAGGCAGCACCTCCCGCACGTGCTCATACACCACGCCGGACGTGATCACCCCCACCGGGCCGCTGCCGTGCTCGACGCGGTTCGCCGGATGTGTCTCCACGGCAGCGCAGAGCCGCTCCCAGCGTTCGGCCAGCGCCACCCGCCGCCGCCGGGCGTTCGCCGGGATCATGACGTACTTGGAGGGGTTGTGGCGCAGGGCCACCGGATGGCGATCGGGGACGGGCGGGGCGTCGTCGACCTCGACGACGCCCCGGGAGTGGGACAGCCGGGTCGTGGTCCGCAGGAACACGGGCGTGTCGAACTCCTCGGAGAGGGCGAACGCGGCCCGCGTGAAGGTGCGCGCCTCCGCGGAGTCGGCGGGCTCGAACATCGGGATCTTCGCGGCCACCGCGTAGTTGCGGTTGTCCTGCTCGTTCTGCGAGCTGTGCATGGACGGGTCGTCGGCGGTCACGCACACCAGGCCCGCCTCGACGCCCGTGTACGCCGAGGTGAAGAGCGGGTCGGCGGCCACGTTCACGCCGACGTGCTTCATGGCCACGAGCGCGCGCCCGCCGGCGACGGCGGCCCCCATGGCCACCTCGTACGCCACCTTCTCGTTGACCGACCACTCGGTGTACACGCCGGGGTAGTCGAACAGCGCCTCGATGATCTCGGTCGACGGGGTTCCGGGGTAGCCGCACCCCAGGGCCACCCCGGCCTCCCACGCCCCGAGGGCGATGGCCTCGTTTCCCGAGAGCAGTCTCCGTGTCACGCATCCCCTCCTCGCGATCCCCGCCACTGTACCCCGCGGTCGGGGGACCCGGGCGGGACGGTCCACACAGGGAGAACGCTACGGCCGGGTTCCGCTCTCGCCCTCGTCGGGGAGCGGGTGGGTGACGAGGAAGCGGGTGGAAACCACGAGTCCCCCCCAGATCGTCAGCATCGCGACGACCATCATCACGATCGCGGTGGCAGTCATGGACGGTCCCTCTCCTCCTCATCGGCGAGCATCTCGAGTTGTTCCACACGCAGGGGTTCCGGGGCGTCGACGAGCGAGTCCTCGCTGCGATCGTGGACCCGCGCGGCGTCGAAGTCATCGACCGGGGTGCGCCACCGCAGGGAGGACGCCACGACGGCGCCGAGAAGCATCAGGGCCACCATCCCCCAGCCGAACCAGCCGACGAAGGTGGAGGGGTAGCCGCCGTAGCCCTCGCGCACCAGGGCGACCACCGTCAGCACGAGGATCACGGTGAGCATCACGGGATTCACGACCGCGACGGCGACGTCCCACCAGCGGCCCACCTGGGCGGTGGAGGTCTGGTTGATGTGCCGGCGCAGCGTGGGCAGCTGTCGCATGACGAGGCCGAGCACGCTCGTGACCACGATGGCGGCGAGGACGATGCCGATCTCGTTGGCGAACTTGTCGACGACGTCCAGGGCGTTGAGGCCGTTGGTGGTCGAGAACAGCACCACCGACAGAACGCCCGTGGTCAGGGAGGTCAGCAGGGCCGCGGACCGGCGCTCCATCCCGAACTTCTCCTGAAGTGCCGCCGACACCACCTGCAGGAGGCTGATCAGCGAGGTGAAGCCGGCGAGCACGAGGCTGCCGAAGAACAGCACCCCAAACACCGGCCCCCCGGGCATCATGGAGATGACCTGCGGGAAGGTCATGAAGCTGAGACCCACGCCGGTGATGCGTTCAAGGTCGCCCACCGCCACGCCCTGCTCGAAGGCCATGAAGCCGAGGGTGGCGAACACCCCGATGCCGGCGAGGAGTTCGAACGACGAGTTGGCGAAGGCGGTCACGAAGCCGGTCGGGGCGAGGTTGGCGCGGCGCGGCAGGTAGCTCGCGTACGTGATCATGATGCCGAAGGCGATCGACAGCGAGAAGAAGATCTGCGAGAAGGCCGCGATCCAGACCTGGGCGTTCGCGAGGGCACCCCAGTCCGGGGTGAAGAAGGCGTTCAGTCCCGCACTGGCGCCGTCGAGGAACAGGGCGCGGACGACCAGGGCGGCGAACATGACGGTCAGCAGCGGCAGGAAGATCCGGTTGGCGCGCTCCACCCCGCGGGTGACGCCGCGCGCCATCACCAGGGTGGCGGCGATCCAGATCGCGAGCAGCGGCCAGAACACTCCGCCGACGACGTCGACGCTGAACCCGGGATCGCTCAGCCGGAGGTAGTCCGACACGAAGAAGGTGATGGTGTCCTTGCCCCAGGCCAGATTCACGGAGAAGAGGGTGTACCGCAGCGCCCAGGCGAGCACCACCGCGTAGTAGGTGATGATCACGAAGCTGATGGCCACGTGGAACCAGCCGATCGGCTCCAGCGGCTTGCTCAGCCGCCGGAAGACCGCCGGGGAGGATCCCCGGAAGCGGTGTCCCAGCGCGTAGTCGAGCAGGAGGATCGGGATGCCCGCCACCAGGAGGGCCACGATGTACGGCACCAGGAAGGCCCCACCGCCGTTGTTGTAGGCCACCCCGGGGAAGCGCCAGATGTTCCCCAGCCCGATGGCCGAGCCGATGGCCGCGAGAATGAAGCCGTAGTGGCTGGACCACTGTTCGCGCGGAACAGTGTCGTTCTTCTTGCTCACACAACACCTCCGAGGCCCGGAATCACGCGTCGTCGCGTGCGCTCATGACGCGGCTCACACTAGGGCCGGCCAGTCCGGCGTGCCGTCGGGTTCTGCGGAGTGAGACGTTCGCCGCGCTGATCAGCGGGCTGTGAAGCGCGCGTGGATCCGCGCGGACACCGAGACATCCTCGGGCTTCAGGTCGATCGCCTCCGGGTCGAGGCCTCCGCCGCCACCCGCCGGCGCGGCCTCGGCCAGCCGCAGCGCCGCCTTGCCGACGGGGGTGGGGCCGCCGTCGCCGGGAGTACCCTCCAGCAGGCCGGGATCGGCCAGCTGGCTCGGGATCACCTCGGTGAAGCCCGCAGCGCGCGCCATCACCAGGGCGCGGGCGCGGGCGTCGGCGACGGCGCCCGCCAGGGCCGCCTCCCGCACGCGCGTCCCGGAGGCCTGGGTGAGCCGCCACTCCACGCGATCGAGCCGCACGCCCGGCCGGGTGCCGGCCCGCGAGGAGAACGCCGAGAGCGCCTGGAAGTCGCGGAACTTCACCTGCAGGGGGACGGTGGCGACATGCCGCAGCGGCATGATCGCTCCCGAGTCGGCGTGGGGCCGCCACGAGTGGGTGTGCATCGATCCGACCGCGTGCCACGTGGCGGGTCCGCCCGGCGCCGTCAGAGTGGCCATCTCGGCGGCCAGCTCCTGGGTGAGCCGGACGGCGAGGTCGAGGGTGCGCTGCTTGTCATCGGTCTCGACGTTCACGGTGAGGAAGAGCACCGCCCGCTCGGGAGGGGTGTCGATGGTGTGCTCGCCCTCGACCGAGATGACCACGGTCACGGTCAGCCCCTGCGTGTTCCCCGGAACGCCTCGACGGCCTTCCACGCTCCCGGCAGCAGCAGGGCCGCCGCGGCGATCTTGATGGCATCACCCGGCAGGAAGGGGAGCACACCCAGCGCCAGCCCCTCGCGGAGACCGACGCCGAGGAAGGCCATCAGCCAGGTCACGCCAAGCAGGTACACCACCGCCGAAGCGCCCGCGGCGGCGAGCACCATCGAGCCCACCCGGCGATCACCGCGCCGGCGGGCCCCCCACCCGACGAGCATCGTCGCGGGCACGAATCCGAGGATGTAGCCGAAGGAGGCGAACGCCCACCCGGCGTTCCCGTCGGCGAACATGGGTGCCCCGGCCACCCCGAGTCCGAGGTACAGGAGTGCCGCCAGCCCCGCCCGTACCGGGCCGAGCGCGGCGCCGTTCAGGACCACCGCGAAGGTGGCCAGCGAGAGCGGCACCGGGGTGAACGGCAGCGGGATGGCGAGCTGGCCCGCCACCGTGAGGAAGGCGGTCGCCCCCACCACCAGCGCGGCATCGCGGACGCGGGCACCGGGGACGAGATCGGCGAGGACGGGGGCGGCAAGCGAGGTCATGGGGCCTCCTGGGGACGGCGGTGACGCGATCAGTCCCACCGTAGTGCCGCCGCCCGGGAGCTTCCATGGTTGTCCACACAATTCTCGCCGCTCTGCAGTTGTCGACGGCGCCGCCGGTGGTTGTGCCGTGGCCGTCGACGGTGACGACGGCGAGGAGGGGGCCGCCGTCGCCGTTCCGGGTCACGGTGAGCAGCAATCAGCCCAGTTCCACGCGCTCCGGCTCGTACTGGCGGTTCAACACCCACACAGACTCCCCCGGCACGTCCCATTCGAGCAGTCCCGCCACCTCGGTCACGAGGCGCCCGTTGGTGAGTGATCCACTGGCGGGGTCGATGTCCCAGACCACGAGCGGCCAGGCGGGTTCCTCGCCCTCGCGGAGCTCTCTTGCCGCCCAGGGCGTGGCAACAATGCGGTCGCCGTCCGGGAACCACAGGAACCGCTGGATGTTCGTGGAGGCCCACCACTCGCCTGCGTCGTCCGGGTCGATGGCGAACTCGCTCTCACTGCTCCCGTCTGCCGCCGCCAGGACGACCCCGTGCGCGCCACGATCGTCCGCGTACCACATCGCAACCCACGCCCCGTCCGGTGACCAGCGTGGCTGATCCGAGACGCTGCCGACCACCCCGCGGTCGAGGCTGGAGACCTTCGTCTCGACGCCGTCGGCGACGGTGACGACGTACAAGCCGGGCTCCCCCTGGATGGGGTATATCGAGTTGCGGGTGAAGGCCACGGCGTCGCCCGCGGGCGAGATACTCCAGTCCGGGGTGACACCCCTGGCCAACACCCGCTCGGAGCCGTCCGGCTCACGCCAGCGCAGCTCGTAGGTATCCGGCTGGATCGCGATGTAGGCGATCGCCTCGTGGTCCGGCGCCCACAGCGCCTCGACGACGCCACTGCCAACCAGCACTTCCACCTCACCGTTCGTGAGGTCGAGAATCGCGAGGTCGCCAGCGGCGAGTTGGGCCGGGCCGCCGCCAGTCGGGTTCTCGCCGCTCCACATGCCCTCGTGCGTGGAGATCAGCAGCCGGCGGCCCTCGGCGTCGAAGCCGTAGAAGGCGCCGAGGCGGGGGAGGTCGATCGGCGTGGCACCCTCGGGGCCGAGTTCCCACACGGGGGTGTCCTCGCCCGTGCCGCCCATGTACTCGAGAGACAGGCTCCGCACGGCGCTGGGAGCGGGCTCGCTGGTTTCGGCTGCCGGAGTGGAACTCGCCGCCACCGTTGTGGTGGCGGGCGACCCGCCCGGGGTGGTCCCCGAGCATGCCCCCGCAAGGGCGGCGACGGTGGCCGCAAGTGTCACTGAGACGAGAAGGCGTTTCATGAGTTCGGTCTCCTGATCTGTGCTGTCATCGGCCCCACCGCCACGCGATAGCGCAGCCTCACCCGCCCCTCCACCGTCTCGCAGCTGAGGAGTTCAAGCCTCGTCGGCCACTCGTCCTGGCCGAGGGGGGCGGCGTCGAAGAGTAGCGGCGTCCCTCGCCCGCCGACCGCCCACGGCAGGAACTCGACGTCGATCTCGTCCACCAGCCCTTGCCGCAGCAGTGCTCCCCCCAGGCGGCCGCCACCGGTACTGACCACGGTCTTGACGCCGAGCCGCTCGCCGAGTATCTCGAGTGCCCGGCCCAGGGCGACTCGGCGTTCCCCGACCACGATGTACGGGATCCCACGGTCCCGCAGGAGCGCGAGATGGTCGGCGGGCGCAGCCAGTGACGTCAGCACCAGGCTGTGCCAGCCGGCCCAGGCGGGGTCCGGCCACTCGGTGAACTGGAGGTCCACCACGCCGGCGCCGTCGACGAGGGCGAACCAGCGCCGCCCGGGCACACCGACGACGTCGTCGGGCAGATGGTGCTGGCCCTCGGGCGGAGGTCCGGGCTCGGCGCCCTGGAGCGGGGCGCCGATGGGGTTGAGGAGGGAGCCGCTGCCCTCGAGGAAGACCTGGGGGTCGTGGGTCGTCCGTGGCCAGGCGTAGGGATCCCCGAGGTTGCCCAGCATGGCGGTCCAGCGCACGTCACCGGCCATGAGATTCACGCCCGGCGCCAGAGTCAGCCTCCCGTCCATCGAGGCGACGTTGTGGACGATCAGGCGTGGTCTCATGGCTCCATCATCGTGCGTCCATGCGGCGGCGACGGCTGCGTTGAAGCGCTCTGCGGTGGCGCGGCCTCGGCGGTGGGCAGGGCCGTGAGCCACCCGTTCGCCGTCGAGAAACCGCCGGAGCGCGCTGCCGAGCGTGACCAGCACACGACGGCGCAGCTCGCGTCGCCGTCGCCCAGTCCCGACGACGCCGCCCGGCACGCACCACCGCCACCGCCCCCCGGGGCGCGGCGCCGTCGGTGGGTGGGGGCGTTCGCCGTCGTCGGGGCTGTGGCTTTGGCAGCGGTGGGGTGGTGCAGCCTGTCGGGGAGCTGCCCGTGGCAGCAGCCGGAGGAGACAGAGCCGTATACCTACGGGGACGATCCCGATCTGGACCTGCTCTGGGACGGCTGTGCCGCCGGCAACGCAGCCGCCTGCGACCAGTTGTACGTCGCCAGTCCCGCCTCCTCGGCGTACGAACAGTTCGGCGCCACCTGCGGGGGGACCGCCGAGTGGCGGGCGGGCTCCTGCAGCGGCGGGGTGGCGTTGATCGCGCCCGTGCCACTCGCCCCCGCGGACGGCAGCGTCTTCAATGTATTCCCCCGCACGACCACACTCGTATGGGCGGCGGTGCCGGGTGCGGCGAGCTACACGGTGGAGGTTGACTGTCTGCACTGCTGCGTTGTGGGCGAATGGTGCTCGGACGTGGGGAGCAGCGCCGTGTACCAGGGCATCACGGAGGCGAGCTACACCTTCGACTGGGTTGGGGCCAACGTCGGGCGGTGGCGGGTGTGGGCCGTCGGCGCGGACGGGACGGAGTCCGAGCCCAGCCCATGGTGGCAGTTCGAGTACACGCAGTAGCCGACGGAGCCCGCGTGTTCCGATGGCGTGTAGTGCGTCAACCCGAACGCAGTGTCCAGAAGTGTTGGATTCAGACCCCGTATCGAGGCGCTTCGCGCCGCCTTGACAATGAGGGGAGGCGGTCGGGCCAAAAACGTCCACCTTTGCGGGTATCCTCCACACCATGGTGAACTACCAGCGACGGCCGTGGGGGAGTGGGTGACGTATGGCGATCATCGGGTACGCCCGCACGTTGCTGCCCGACGACGACGTCACCCCTCAGGTCGACGCCCTCACCACCGCCGGGGCCAGACGAGTGTTCGTCGACGCCGGCGTGCCCGCCGGCCGCCTGGTGCGGCCGGAGTGGGAGCACTGTCTGGACTACCTGCGGGACGGGGAGGACACCCTGGTGGTGGTGAGCGCGGACCGGGTCGCCCGCAGTGCCCTGCAGCTCGCCGAGACCCTCACCCTGCTGCACTCGCGGGGTGTCGGGTTCCGGTCCCTGGGGGAGCCCGCCCTCGACACCACCGCCGAGGGTGGGGCGGCGCTGCTCGACCTCCTTCAGGTGGTGGTCGCCCTCGACCGGGCCGGCCGCGCCGAGGACACCCGCCTCGGCCTCACCCACGCCCGCGAGGAAGGCCGGGTCGGCGGCCGCCCCTCGGTCATCACCCCCGAACTGCTCGAGCGGGCCCGGGAGCTCCGCGCCGCCGGCGCCACCTACTCCCAGATCGCCACCGAACTCGGCGTCGGCAAGACCACCATCAGGAGAGCCCTCACCACCGCGACGCTGTGAATGCTGCCAATGCTGTGAATGCTGGAAATGCTGTGAATGCTATCAGTGGGGTGTGTCACCCAGGTGGGTGTGCCTGCCGCTGGGGTCGGGGCCTACCCTTGATGGGCGGGCGCGGGTTTCCCCGGGGCGCCGATTCGAGTGGAGCAACTTGCTCCGGGCCCGCGCTCACCCTGACTGGGCGTGACCACCGTCACCGGAGGTTCGCGGCGACCTGCCTGTCGAGATCCGGGGGATGGGTTGTGTGGTCCGATTCGGTGAGGTCTACGAAGTACCTGTGTTTCGCCGGGGGTGGGAACCCGGAACAGCCGTGCGTCATTGTCGACGGGCGGGTTCGGGCCACCTTTTCCCGGGTGTCCGGGGATCCGCGGTTCGCGCCGAAGTCCCAGTACGGTGCCACGGACTATCAAGCCGCCCTCGAGAGGTTAGGGTCCTGGGCGGCCGCGGCTGCCGAGGACGTCGGCCGGCCGGTAGCCCTCGACGAGGTGGAATGCTGGGCCTTCGGCCCGTAGGCACCACCTCATTGCTTTCAATGATGTGAATGTTGTGATTGCCAGCAATCGCATCAAGGGGGGACCCTGCCGTTGGGTGGTGGGGCAGGGGGATTCGTGTGCGCGGCACCCGCGGGGTGTCTGAACGCCGGTGATGGTGTCGGTGGGTGGCCGTAGGGTTACGATCATGGATCGTGATGGGGGTGTTCCGTGGGCGCATAGTGCCAATGTGTCGGGCTCCCGGCAGTCTCTGCGGGATCACCTCATGGGAACTGCCGAGCTTGCCCGGGCGTTCGGGGCGGCTTTCGGGGCGGGGCGGCTGACGGGAGCGTTGGGGCTGCTGCATGACGCTGGCAAGGTCTCGTGTGCGTGGCAGGAGGGGCTTGTTCGAGCGGAGGTTGGTGGTGGGCCTGTCGGTGTCGACCACAAGACCTTGGGTGCGCGGCTTCTGCAGCCCTTGTGTGGTGTGGGGACGCTGGCGGTGCTCGGTCAGGGTACGCAGACCACTGAGAATCGGGGGCAGCAGACTGATGGGCAGGGCTTGCACCTCGTCCAGCACGATCACAGCGTTGGCCATCCGGCTGGACCGGGCAGGCGGCGGAGGTGGGTCTGCGTCTGGCTTTTTCGGCTCTGGTTGACGCGGATTTCCTGGATACGGCTGCGCATTTCCACGGGTTGTCGGCGGCGGGGCTGGTGGGTGCCACAGCCGTTGACATGGACGAGCTGGTGAGACGGTTTGAGGTTGGACGGGTACGCCTGCTTGCTGATCGGGCGCCGTCACCGATGGATGGTCTGCGGGAGGAGGTGTTCCGGGCGGCGGTCGCCGCGGCCGCGAAGGATCCGGGGATTTTCCGGCTTCCCGCGCCGACGGGGTCGGGCAAGACGCTGTCGGCTGCGGCGTTTGCCCTGCGGCATGCGGCGCGTTTCGGGAAGGCGCGGGTGATCGTCGGGGTCCCGTATATCAGCATCACTGAGCAGAACGCGGCGGTTTACCGTCAGCTGTTGGGAGACGAGGTGGTGGTGGAGCATCACTCGTCGATCAGTCCGGAGGAGCGGCGCGCGAAGATTGGTGTCGACAACTGGGACGCTCCGTTCGTTGTCACGACAACCGTCCAGCTCTTCGATTCGTTGTTCGGCAGGATGCCCGCACGGTCTCGGAAGGTTCACCGGATGGCCAACGCTGTGATCGTGCTGGACGAGGTGCAAGCCCTGCCCATCAGTCTGCTGCCCCCGATTCTCAGTGGTCTGCGTACCCTGACCGAGCA
>JALHDK010000310.1 GCA_022838965.1 Actinomycetales bacterium
ATATTAGTTGTTTAAATAGTAAAAAGGAATTGTCTTAAAAAAATATAATTTTTAAGACAATTCTCTTTTTATAATTTTTGAACGTTTATAGCCATAGGTCCTTTTCCGTTGTCTTCTATATCAAAGGTTACATTTTCACCTTCATGTAAATCTTTATCGGTACCTTTTTCTTTAACTTGTGAATGATGAACAAAAACATCATTTCCACCATCACAGGATATAAAGCCATATCCTTTTTCTTGATTAAACCATTTTATTACACCTGTTTCATTAGCCATTAAAAATATCTCCTTATTTAAATAATTATAATAGTCATTAATTATTAATAACTATATATAGTATTTTCACAAAATGAAGATTTTACTCATTAATACACAACATTAATAAAAGTGTGTTAATTTAAGCATTTAAGATTGAGATTAAATTAATATACAAATAATAAATTAATAAATATATAATAAAGAATTCTATAACTTTTTTATTGTTAAATACAAAATAACTTGTTTTAATAAGCGCTTTATCAATAATCCATATTTTATTTTCTATGATGAGATTTTTAATAGAGGCTGTGGTGTAGTTAGTTTTATTATTAGTATTATTTTGAATGAATTTAGTAAGACTTTTAACTGTAACTATTGGAGTAGTGAGATTTTCATCATATTTTATTACGGTATTGTCGTTTGTTAAGGTTATAACATTAGTAACTGTTATATCATATGGCAAAATATCTTTTAAAATGGTACTGCAATTATCAATTTCTTTTATAATAGAATATATGTATTTTTTATCTGCAACATCATCTCTAGTGGTCTTAAGCCATAGATTTTTAAAGTTTAAAAAGCAATTATCAAAATGAGTTAAGGTTTTTATTATAAATATTTTACCCTTATATATTACTAAATGATCTATTGTGCAATACTCATCAATAAAATTTTCTACTGTAATATTATTTAATACTGTATATTCAGTAGTTAAAGCTTTTAGAGTCTTTGAGACTTTATGTTTGCTTAGAAGATGATAAAAGTTTTTTTTAAGGTTTAAAGAAATACTTTGATATATATTAAATTTTAAGGCTGATTTATGAGTTAAGTAAATAAAATAATAAGTAGCAAGTATTTTAAAAGATATATGAAAAAAATATCCTGTTGTAAATAGTATAAATAAAAATCTAAGTAGTGAATTAGATAATATAAATATAAAAAATTTTCTTAGTATATTTAGAACGAAAAAAATAATTTTAAATGCTAAAGTTGTTAGAAAAAACAAAGCATTTAGTAGTGTGAGTATCATTTTAATCATCCTCCTTTAGTTTTAGAATTGGCAGTATTTAGTTAAAATATTCAATTATATAAAAAATAGTTACTATCGTTTAGTTAGTTAAATTAAACTAAGATTAGAAAAATAAACTATTTACCTTCTGAGTTTATATAGATAAATATATAGATTGAAACTTTCTTATTAACATTAGAGTAATAGTTATATATAATATTTAATATGTAATAAGTTCATGAAATTTATCATTATTTATAATTGATTTGTTAAAGTGGATGAAGTTAATTTTTTGAAGGGTGTGTTATAAATATGAAACTTTTAAGAGAAGCAATGATTATAATAGCAATTTACTTTTTAGGTGAATTGTTGTCTAAATCATTCATTAAGGTTATTCCAGGGAATATTATTGGAATGTTGATTTTATTAATAATGTTAAGTACAAAGGTAATTAAATTAGAATCTATAGAAACTGTTTCTAAATTTTTGTTAGAACATTTAGCTTTCTTCTTTATACCAGCTGGAGTTGGATTGT
>JALHDK010000311.1 GCA_022838965.1 Actinomycetales bacterium
ATGTGGTGGACGCCGTGTCGGAGTTCGCCGAGTACATGGGCGTACCCACCGCCGTCCACTGGTACAACTGGCATCAGATCCCCTTCGATGTCGAGTACCCCCACTACTTCCCGACCAAGCCGGGGGTGGCGGAGGGCGTCGCCGAGCTGCAGGCCGCCGGCGTCAGGGTCATGCCCTACATCAATGGGCGGCTCTGGGACACCGCTCTCGAGGACTTCAAGAGCAGCGGGATCGCGGCCGCCACCAAGGATGAGGAGGGCGCGTACTACACAGAGGAGTACGGCTCCGGCGCCGTCCTCGCGCCCATGTGCCCTACCCAGGAGCTCTGGCGCGGGATCGTCACGGACACGGTGCTCCGGCTCTGCGATGAGGTCGGCGTCGATGGCGTCTACATCGACCAGGTTGCCGCGGCGAGCCCTCGCCTCTGCTTCGATGCGACCCACGGCCACCCGCTATGCGGCGGCTCATGGTGGACCGACGGCGGCTACTGGCCCATGCTCACGAGGCTGCGGGAGCGACTCCGGGCGCTACCGGGCGAGAAGATGATCACGACGGAGTGCAACGCCGAGCCCTACACCCATCTCTTCGACGGCTACCTTACGTGGCACTTCCAGTATCACCACCAGATCCCGCTGTTCGCGGCTGTATACGGCGGCCAAGTGCAGCTCTTCGGACGGTCCTTCGGCGGGGACTCCATGGCGCAGCGCCTAAAGGCGGCGGAGGCTCTGGTGTGGGGCGAGCAGCTCGGCTGGGCTCCCTGTGGGATCATCCACGATCCTCTGGCAGGCCCCATGCTTCGACGTTGCGCCCGGCTGCGGCACGCCCTTCAGCCCTTCTTGGCGGTCGGGGAGATGGCGCATCCGCCGACGATCGTTGGGGAGATCCCGGAGGTCACGTCGGACTGGCAGTGGAGCGGCACATGGATCCGCACGGACAAGGTCCTCCAATGTGGCGCGTGGCGGGATGGGGAACGGACGGCTCGCCGTGATCTTCGCCAACGTCAGCGAAGAGCCGTTGCGCTTCACGTGGGCGTGGGACGGCGCCTATCTCCGCCCCAACGGGGAGAGCGAGATCGTGACCGAGGATGGCGTCGCACCCGGGCCGAGCTTCACAACCTCAGGGCGGCTGCCCATCAGCCTGGCGCCGCTGGAAGTGCGCGCCTACGTGGTGGACGAGGGGTAGCGGGCGCCGGGGAGTTCGTCTAGGGGCGTCGGCGCGTAAGCATGAGGGGAGGAGCGAATGTACACGCCGGGCTACGCGAGCGGGTCGGCCTATGCTCCGAGTTTCTGGGAGCGGCTCGGAACGGGTTGGGAGTTCGTCAAGGAGTCCATGGTCATGTGGACCAAGGACAAGGACCTGATCCTGCCCAGCGTGCTGAGCCTGCTGACCATGGGGCTCGGCTTTGCCGGCTTGGCGGGCTTCCTGCACCTCACGGGCGACCTCCCGAAGCTCATCGGCGGGGAGAGCGACGCGGAGCTCTCTGCAGGCGCCTACGTAGGCTTCCTGGCCTACGGCATCCTGGCGTACATCATCTCCTACTTCTACGGCGGGATGACGGTCCACCTGGTGGATGTGCATCTGCGCGGCCGGGACGCACGACTGGGCGAGGCGTTCACTGACGCCATCCTGAACCTGCCCGCGATCCTCATCCTCGCACTCATCTCCATGGCCGTGGATCTGGCGGAGGCCGTCGTCCGGTCGGCGGCTCGGTCAGCCCGTCAGCACGGCGGCTTCGGCGGCGTGCTGGTGGGAGACACGTTGAGGATGGCCGCGAGGGGCGCCAACTGGGTCTGGAGGGTCG
>JALHDK010000312.1 GCA_022838965.1 Actinomycetales bacterium
GTGGGGGGCCCGTTCTTATGGATCCCTTTGTCTCCAACAGCTCTTGCAGGGGACCCTTTCGTATTGGATTTGGGGCTCCCGTGGGGTTGGTGATGACGCACGGGCCAGACGGTGGACTGCGCCGTTGACCTCGTGGGCATCCCGACCGATGTCGCCACGGTCGGCAACGAGCGGTGGCTGGGCATCTTCCTCCGTTTCAAGCGCCAGCTCTCCGAGCCGCGAACGGACGGCAACTCCCAGCAGGTGTTCTTCCGGCGCGACGAGTCGTTCGAGCTCGTGGTGCGGCAGGCACCCGAGGGAGCCATCGGGGTCGCGCCGAAGCCCGCGCTGCAGGCCGATGAGCTCCTCTTGTGCGACGTCCGTCGCCGACCCGGGCAGACGCAGATCCTCGTCGCGGACCTCGACACCTCTCGCCGACAGGCGTTCATCTTCGCACAGGGCACCTCGGTGGCCGTGACAACCGGGACGTGGAGCATCCTTCAGCCGCTCGCTGCGACGGTGCAGGCCGCGCTCGACGAGGCCGACGCCGAGCTGCGCGACCACTTCACGGCGGTCGCGCGGCGCCATGCGGCGACCGCGATCGACTACGCGCCGCACGGCTTCGTCGGCGCGGGCAACGTGCAGGCCGCCGTCGACGAGCTGATCGACGACCTCGCGACCGGGGCGGTGGGTAGCTCCGGTGCTACGCGGGTTGGCGTGGACGCGGCCGCGGGCGCCCCGAACGCGCTCCCCGCTGGCTCCGTGAAGAGCCAGCTCGCGCAGCTCCTCGGGTTCCTGAACACGCACGTGAGCGCGCCCACCGGTGCGCACAACGCGGCGGCCATCGCAGCGACGCCTCACAACAACGTCGCCGGCACGAACGTGCAGTCGCAGCTCCAGGAGATCGTGACAGACCTCGTCGCGACCGGGGCAGCGTCGCCGGGCGCGGGGCTCGTCGGCGTCGATGCGATCGCGGGCGCGCCTACCGCGATCGCGGCCGGCACGCTGCGCGCTGCTCTCGTGACCCTGCTCAGCGGGCTCAACGGCCACGTGAACCAGGCGAGCGGCGCGCACGCCGCGTCGGCTGTCTCGGTCGCCGACTCCGGCAACAACCTCAACGCCGCGAACGTCGAGACCGCGCTCGCCGAGATCCTCGACGCCGTCGAGGGCGACCACTTCCGAGGTAACGAGTCGAACGCAGGGCAGCATCGCTCGATCCGCCAGCCTCCGCTCGGGGGGACGAAGGCGCTCATCCTCGACTCGAACGCCTCCGGCTCAGCGGCGACGCACCTCCGCATCTACGCCGACGGCTCCTCGATCTGGTTCACGCTTAACGCCTCGTGGGATGGCGCGCAGTGGGTGCGCGACGCTGGCGGCACCTTCTGCGGCGCGTTCCGCTTCGCTCGCAACGAGATCGAGTTCCTCCACGAGGACTCGTTCGCAGCGACGTTCACGACCTGGACGCGGACGTGGCGCCTCCCGATGAGCAGCACCGTCAACTCGGCGTTCGAGCTGACGGGCACCGTGCGCGAGGTGGGCCGCGTCGGAATGGAGTGGTCCAACGCCGATAGCGCCACGCGCTCCCTCGCGAGTGGTGGCTCCGTCACGTTCCGCAACCGCTTCCCAGCCACTCCGTCGTCGATCACGTTCAGCGCGCTGAACACGAGCAGCGGGTTCTCGGGGAGCCCGTCGACGTACTTCGCCGACCGAGATGGCTTCGGCTTCTTCAGCTACCAGACGATGGCGGGCAGCTCCACGGTCTGGTGGTTCGGCACGTACACCGCGATCGCGTGAGGAGCACCAATGGCCATCCAGGAGA
>JALHDK010000065.1 GCA_022838965.1 Actinomycetales bacterium
CTACGCCGAACTCGACGCCCAGGCCAACCGCCTGGCCCACCGCCTGATCGCCCTGGGCGTGCGGCCGGAGACGCGCGTGGGCATTGCCATGCAGCGCTCGGTGGAGATGGTGGTCGGCCTGCTGGCCATCCTCAAGGCCGGTGGCGCCTATGTGCCGCTGGACCCGGACTACCCTGCCGACCGGCTGGCGCACATGGTGGCCGACAGCGGGATCTCTCTGGTGCTGACGCAGGCTGTGGTGCGCAAGCGCATTCCCGGCGCTGCTGCGCTGCAGGTGCTGGAGATCGGTGGTCGCCCCCGCGATGCGCTCCAGCCGGCTCGGCGCCCCCGGGAACGACGAGTACGGGGTCTGCGCGATCGCCACCCTCTCGTTGCCCGGCTGCTCCAGGAGGTGGACCAGCCGCAGACAGTACTCCCGCAGCAGCAGGGAGTCCGCGTCGAGGGTGAGCAGGTAGTCGGACGCGGGGATGACGAGGTGCGCCGGCCCGCCGTCGTCGTCGGAGGGCCCGCCGGGGTGGGCGGGCCGGCCGCCGTCGTCGTCGGACCACCCGCCGGGGCCCGCCGGCCGCAGCACCACCCCCTCCGCGGTGGGCTCCTCCACCCACCGCCCACCCATGAGCGAGATGTAGGAGTTCAGGTTCATCGCCTTGTTTGCCTCGTGCGACAGCGACACGTAGCGCTTCCGCTCGAACACCGTCACCTCGGCCTCGAAGATCCACACCAGGCGCGCGTGCAGCTGGGAGACGCGGCGACGCGTCGGAGGGCTCGGGCTCCCGATGGCGGACCGTACGGCCGCCGCGGTCCGCGCGAGGTCGCCGGCCAGGCCGCGGAGGACCTCCTCCACGAAGAAGGTGTCGGTGTGGTCCCCGGGTGGTTCCGCCGCCGACGTGGGTGGCGACGGCGTGCTGAGGGAGTGCTCCCACGCCCGACGGAACCGGCTCGCGGGCTCGCGCAGGGCGTCGGACACCTCGGTGGCGAGGCATCGCGTGGCGTCCAGTCGGGCGGCGGCGTCCGGGTTGGCGGGGTGCGGGGGATCGTCGAGGAGGAGCACCACCCGGAGATGCGGGTACTCCTGCAGTGCGGCCGACCACAGCGTGGCCCGAACCACCCGCGTCTCCTCCGCGTAGGAGGGGATGAGGACGGTGAGGGTGCGGAGGGGCGTGGAGCGGCGAGCGTCGGGGCTGGCGTCGTGGGCGGGGCTGGCGCCGGGGGCGAGGCCGGCGCCGTGGGCGAGGCCGGCGCCGCCGGCGAGGCCGGTGCCGGGGGCGAGGCCGGTGCCGCCGGCGAGGCCGGTGCCGCCGGCGAGGCCGGCCAGGGCGGCGTCGTGGCCCCCGAAGTGTTCGTCCAGCTCAGCGTGGGATGCCCGCTCGTGGCCCCGCAGCCGCACCAGCGCCCCGTACCGGGCCACCAGATACGACAGCGCCGAGAAGCTGAGTGCGGTCACGCTGAGCGTGGCCGTGACGAGGATGAGCAGGCGGATGGGGCTCGCGGACGGGTCGGCCAGGTGGGCGGCGATCGTGTGCCCGACGTACGCGAGCCAGCCCACCACCGTCAGCACCACGGCCAGCCTGGCCCGCGTGATCGCGCCAAACGTCGGCCGCGCGTGTACGATCGACGGCGCCGGCGGGTGGAGCGACGGCGCGACCGGGCCTTGGGGCGGGGGCGGCGGTGCGACCGCGTCACGGAGCGGGGGCGGCGGTGCGACCGGGCCTTGGGGCGGCGGTGCGACGAGGTCCCGTGGCGACTCCGGCGGGTGAGGCGACGCCGGCGGGTGGAGCGACGGCGTCGGGTGGAGCGTGGCGGGCGGTGCCACCGCCCCGATCGGGCGCGAGTGGGCGCCCACGACTGTGGAGTTCATTGTCGTGCCCCCCTGGCACGCCCCGCGGAGAGGAGCGCGGGGTCGCTCGCCAGCACGGGGCATCTGTGGTGTTGAACCGCAGCGTAGGCAACCCGCCCTCGTGACGAGAGCGGGTTGCCACTGGCCGTGCATGAGGTTGGTCACGCGCGTCCGGCGGGGGGCCGGAGGGGCCGACGATCGCGACCGCACCGCTCGATGAGCAGCCAGCTGTCCGCGGAGGCGTGGTGTCCCGGTTGTAGATCCAGACGCCGCCGACAACGCCGGGGTGACTGGTTGCGGTGGTGCTATGTGAGGTTGGTTCGCCTCAGTAACCACTCTCACCTCCCTTGGGAGAGGAGGCCCCCTGCCCGTGCCTCCCCACGCATGCCGCGGCCTTCCCGTACACGCTCCGGCGTCCCCACCTCACGCTGCTGCGACCCGGCCCGTGGTCAGGGCGTGTGCGGGCGTCAGCAGCCCGCAATCAGGGCGGGCGGGGGTCAGCTCAGGGCGACCGGCCCAACACCCCGGACTCCGGCCGCGGTCAGGGCGCGTGCGGGGTCCGCAGCCCGCAGTCAGGGCGTGCGCGGGGTCCGCAGCCCGCAGTCAGGGCGTGCGCGGGGTCCGCAGCCCGCAGTCAGGGCGTGCGCGGGGTCAGCAGCCCGCGGGTGGTGAGGTCGGCGAGGAAGGCGCGAACGTCGTCGGCGACCTGGTCCTCCGGAAGCTGGACGATCTCGGCGACGTCGCGGACGACGTCGTCGGAGCCCTCCGCCGCCACGTGCCAGATCAGCCGGGCGGTGTCCCTGAGGAGGACGGTCCGGCCGGCCGGGACGATCGTGAGGTAGAGCTCCTCCGCCATTCCTAAGTCCGCGCCGTCCACCCACGCGACGTTGGCGGGCACGAGGTAGGCGGGGGGCGGCTGTGGGGGCGCGTCGGGAGCAGGGGCCGTGGCGGGAGCGGCGGGGGCAGGTGGCGCAGGCGGCGCGGCGGGCGCAGGCGGCGCGACGGGTCCGCGCGGCTCGCTCGCCCTCCCGGTCTCCTCCACGGCCCCATTATCCGCCACCGCTCCGCTCCGGCACGTCCGCTCCCCTTGGCCGGCCACTCATCGGGTCGCCGTCGGGGTTGTGCAAGGGCCGGGGCGAGAGGAGACTCGCCGTGTTGCGAAGCACGCCCAAGGAGGCCCGCATGTCCACGTACTCAACGGATCCCCACGTCGTCGCCCTGGAGCCGACCACCGTGCTCGCGCTGCGGGAGACCGTCCCCATGGGCGAGCTGCCCGCCTTCTTCGATCGGGCCTTCCACGCCACCATGGCGGCGGCGCAGGCGCAAGGCGTGCGGGTGGTGGGGCCGCCGGTCGGGGTGTACTTCGGCATGCCGTCCGACACCGTCGACGTCGCGGCCGGGTTCCCGGTCGCCGGGCCCGTGGAGGGGGTTGGCGGCGGCGGGGCTGGCGCGGGCGGCGGGGCTGGCGGGGACGGCGGCGGCGCGGCTGGCGGCGTTGGGGCTGGCGCGGGCGGCGGGGCTGGCGGCGGCGGGGTGGCCGGCGTCGGGATCGTGACGCTCCCCGGCGGACGGGCCGCCCAGATCCTTCACGTGGGAACCTACGACGCGATGGAGCAGACGTACGGCCGGCTGATGTCGTGGATGGGTGAGCAGGGACTTCGGCCGGGCGGCGTGATGTGGGAGGTGTACCTGAGCGAGCCCACCCCCGACGCGCCGGAGTCGTGGCAGACGCTGATTGTCTGGCCGCTGGCGGGATAGCCCCTGGCGCTGGCGGGACAGCCGCAGTCGGAGGCGGGATAGCCGCTGGCGCTGGCGTGCCTACGTCCGCTGCAATCAGCGTCCTCCGGCGCGGGCCGGGGGCCTCACACCGGGGGCTCCGGCGCGGTCCAGGGCCGGGACTGACCGTCATGCCGGCCCTCCACTCCCCTTTCCCGACGGCTTGGCAGCGGCTCGCGGCCTCGAGCCGACCCTCAACACCCGTTTTCCGACGGCTTGGCAGCGGCTCGCGGCCTCGAGCCGACCCTCAACACCCGTTTCCCGATGGCTCGGCAGGGACTTGGGCCCCTGAGCCGACCCTCAACACCTGTTTCCCCATTGTCGGGGAGAGATGTGTGCCCATGGGGCAAAGGACTCTCCCCAACAATGGGGAAACAGGTGTTGAGGGCGCTGGGCCCGCCCCACGCCACCACTCCACGCGCCACCACACAGTCCACCCGCCGCCACCCGCTCACCGAAGCGCCGGGAGTCGCGGATGATGGGAGCCGTGGACCCCCGAATCCTTGACCTCGGCGGCCGCCTGCTCACAGACGGCCCCGCCGGCGCCGACCTCGACGCCCTCATCCTCGCCCGCCCCGACTTCGCCCTCTGCCTCTCCACCACGGACGGCTGGGCGGACCTCCCGCTGGCGGGCGCCGTCGTGGGCGTGGGGCCCGAGCTGCTCGCCAGGGTGCGCGACGCCGCCGTCCCGCTCATCCCCGAGAACCCCCTCACGGGTGCCGAGTGGCAGCCGGGCGAGGCGGCGGCGCTCGCCGCCGAGGGCCTCGCCGTCGGGATCGTCACCGATGCGCTGGTGATCGAGGTCGCCAGCCGCGACGGCGACGGCGGGGCGTGGGTGGTGCCGTACCGGCGCGGTCGTGCGAGGGTGGGTGACGGCGCCGACGGCGGTGGGCTGCACTTCGGGGAGGCGCAGCGCGTGGGCGACTGCCCGGGCTGGCTGCTCCAGGCGATGACCATTCCCCCCGCCGATCCCGCACGGGTCCCCGACCCCGGCGACACCTTCACCTACCACCCGGACGGCCCCTTCTACTCCCCCGAGAAGGGACGGGTGGCGCTGGACGTGGGGGTTAGCCGGTTCATCACGCGCGCCCTCTTGGAGCGGCGCGGCGCCGCGTGCGTCTACACCTCGGCCCCCTACGCGGAGACGCTCCGGTCGGAGGGGATCGGGTTCGTGGACGTGCATGTGATGTGATGACCGGGAGGTCGGGCTGACGGCGCCCGGCCTCAGCCGCGCTCGTCTACGGCCGCCCCAGGACGCTCCCCTGCCGCCCCCGGAGTCGCCCACCCACTCGAGACCGCTCCCCCCGCGAGAATCCCCAGCGCGATGGCCACCATCGTGGACGCCGTCGTCACGAGGGTGGTGAAGCCGGCGTCGTCGCCGCCGAGGAGGTAGGCCACCCCCACCAGGCCGAGCGCGCCCGGTACCAGCAGCCAGAACCCGGGCAGGAAGGTGACGAACTCCGCGGGCCCGGACCGCAGCCGCGAGACCAGCGCCGCCGCCGGGGTCATCGCGAACGCGCCGATGAACGCGGAGAGCACGCCCCCGAAGATCGCGTCCCCCGCCACCTGCGCCCCGTAGGCCACGTAGAGCACGAGGATGACCCAGCCGATGGATCGGCGTCGTCCGCTCTGATGCACCACAACCCCGGCCCCGAACACCGGCACCGCGAGCCACGGCGCCAGCGGCCCGAGCGGCTGGGACGGGCCCGTGAGGTCCAGCTCCGGAACCCCGACCAGCGCCGACGCCGCCACCACCCCCGCCGCCAGCAGGATCAGCTGCATGGCGCCCGCCGCGAGCCGGCCCGCACCCGCCATCATCTGGCCCGTGGCGAGCTCGAGCACTCCCGTGGTGAGGAGACCCCCCGGGAGCAGGATCACGAGCGGCGCGATCAGCGCCGGGAGGACGCTCGCATCGGACCCGAGCGTGCTCAGGGCGAGCACCGCCGTCGACACCCCGAACGACACCCCCACCGTCACCAGCGCCTGGTACCGCTGCTGCACCCGCTGGCCGTACTGCAGCGCCACTCCCACCAGCACCCCGAGAATCGCCGCGCTCGCCAGCCCGCCCCAGGACGCCCCGAGCATCACGGAGATCGCCGCGGACAGGAAGCCGTACGCGATCACGCGCTGGGTGCTCGTGTAGGGCGACCGGGCCGCGCGGATCTCCCGGATCCGCCGGATGACGGCGGCGGGGTCGGTGGGGGCGCGGCGGACGTCGTTGACGACGTCGTCGAGGTCGTCGATCTGCCCGAGCGTCAGGCGGGAGTGGCCGGAGGACACCGCCCCGGTGCGGAGCTCGCCCACCCCGCGCACCGAGACGAACAGGGCGGTGGGGAAGACGACGATCTCCGCGTGCGGGAACCCGTTCACCCGGGCCATGTCCTCCAGGACGAGTCGGACGGTGGCGACCGAGTAGCCGGCGTCGATCATGGCCTCGCCAGTGGCCTCGATGGCGGCCAGCCGGGAGGCGGGGGGTGAGGCGTCGTCCGGGTCCGCCGCACCCCCGACCTCCTCGTCGCGGCCCGCCTCACCGTCCCGGCCCGCCGCACCTCCGCCGGCGTCACCGGCGACGGCGTCCGGCCGCGGACCTGCAGCGCCGTCGCGTCCCGCCGCACCCCCGACCTCCTCGTCCCGGCCCGCCGCACCCCCCGGGCCCGCCCCGACCTCCAGCTCCGGCGGGGACTCCACGCCCCGACGTCGTACCCACCCGAGGATCACGGCCGCCGTCGCGAGCACTATGCCCGCCGTCACCCACGAGGCCGGCGATGGCGTGCGCGGGTCTGCCGCTGGCCTGGCGGCGCCCGCGGCAACCGGCCCGGCGAGCATCAGCAACAGGACCAGGGCAAGGACCGGCAAGACGGCCGGGGCGAGGGCCGCCGTGATGGCGCTCACACTCGTGCCTGGGCGCGCGGCCTTCATCCAACCTCCAGACACTCGTGATGGTCCGCGGCGTCGCCCGTTGCCGTCTGGCAGGTGTCGGCGTGGGGGGTCACGGCTGGGCGTGGTTGGCCACGGCTGATCACGGCTGGCGGCGGGCGGGCGGGCGCGGGTTCAGTGGTGCTGGGGGAAGCGTAGGGGGAGGGAGGTTGTCGGCACACACCCGCCGCGGGTCATGCCGCCAGTGCGCGGGCGGCGGCGGGCGGAGCGGCGGGCGGAATGGCGGACTGGGCACCGACCAGACTCGGACCCTCGCCGGACTGGGTGCTGGCCGGACTGGACCGTGACCAAACTGGGGCCGTGGCAGGAGTGCGGACCGTGGGGCGACTGGTCCAGCCCCTCGCAGGGAAGGCGTGAGGCGTCCGAGTGCTCGGCTCAGGACCCCTCAACGCCCGTTTCCCCATTGTTGGGGTGGAAGCTGTGCCCATAAGGCAAAGAGGATTCCCCAACGTTGGGGAAACAGGCGTTGAGACCCGTCACACCGGCCCGAAGAGGGCCCAAGACACCTCCAATTCTCGGGAAACGGGCGTTGAATCACGGGACGGACCGTGGCGCCTGGACCGCGGCGGACCGGACCGTGGCCGAACTCGGACCTCGCAGGGAAGGCGTGAGGCGTCCGGGGGCTCGGCTCACGGCCCTCAACACCTGTTTCCCCATTGTTGGGGTGGAAGCTGTGCCCATAGGGCAAAGAGGATTCCCCAACGTTGGGGAAACAGGGGTTGAGACCCGTCACACCGGCCCGAAGGGGCCCAAAGCACCTCCGCCCCCGGGCCAACGGTCGTTGAATCCCGGACGGACCGTGGCGCCTCGACCGCGGCGGACCGGACCGCGGCCAAACCCGGACCGCGCAGGGGAGCGTGAGGCGTCCGGGTGCTCGGCTCAGGGCCCTCAACACCTGTTTCCCCATTGTTGGGGTGGAAGCTGTGCCCATAGGGCAAAGAGGATTCCCCAACGTTGGGGAAACCCAAACCCGGACCGCGCAGGGAGGGTAAGGCGTCCGGATGCCCGAGACCGGCCGGAGGCGCCTCCCAGCTAGGCCAACGGCCCGTTGACTCCCCGCTGCCACGGCCCGCCGATCATGATGGTGACCACCCCGAGATCCACCCCAGGGCTGACCACGGGGGTGACGTGCGGAATGATGGTCGGATGGATCCCAGCATTCTCGAACTCTGCAGCCGCCTGCTCGGGGACGGCCCCGCCTCCGTCGATCTTGACGCCATCGTTCTCGCCCGCCCCGACTTCGCGCTGGCCCTCTGCACCGCGGACGGCTGGGTGGACATGCGCGTGGCCGGCGCCATCGCCGCCATCGGGCCGGAGTGGATCGCCACGGTCCGCGATGTCTACCTCCCCGTGGTGCCCGAGAACCCGGCCACCGGGCGGGCGTGGGAGCCGGGGGAGGCGGCCGCGCTCGCCGTCGACGGCGACGGCCTCACGTCAGGTCTCGTCACCGCGGCACTGCTGCTGGACACCGCGACCCGCGACGGCGACGGCGACGCCTGGGTGGTGCCGTACGTGCGGTTCGGGGGGGAGTCGGAGGCGGGGGTGGTGAGCTTCGGGCAGCCGGAGCGGATCGGCGACTGCCCCGAGTGGATGACCAAGGCCATGACCATCGAGCCCGTGGACGTGGCACGCGTGCCGCAGCCCGGACACGGCTTCGCCTTCGACCCCGAAGGTCCGTTCCACGCGCCCGCGGAGGGGCGGATGGCGCTGGACGTCGGGGTGAGCCGGTCGCTGGGAAGGACGCTCCGGGAGCGCGGCGGCAGCGCCGTGGTGTACACGAGCGCCGCCTACGCCGAGGAGCTGCGGACCCGCGGGATCGCGAACGTGCAGGTGCACGTCCCGGCCTGAGGCGCGCCAGCCCGCGCAGCCCCGGGCTATCGCAGGTGCACGTCCCGGCCTGAGGCGCAGCCCGCTGGCACCCCTGTTCACGGCGTCCCGCCGGGTGTATCATGCCCTTGAGCGCCCGTTGAACACCTCTCGACCAAGGGCGGCGAGTCCAGCGGGCTCAGCGGGGGGTGGTCGGCGTGACTGCACGGGATCCACGAACGACATGCGCCTGGTGCGGCAAGCCGCTCGAGAGCACCGGCTCTCCCCGCCCGATCCGGCGGACCTGTCCCACCTGCAAGGGGACACGCGGGATCCGGCATCCCTTCACCGGCCAGGCGGGCCCGTGCCCGGGTTGCGGCGGCCGCGGGTACATCTGACTCGCGTCCGTGCCGCTTCGCCGGTGAGCGCAACGCCGCAGAGGGGAGGGATGACCGATGCATGGCAGTGGACGCCGCACCTTCCTGGCCGCGACGCCGGACCCAGCGCCGGCGCCGGCCCCGGCCCCAGCACCCACCACCCCCGACCGCGCGCGGCTCGCGCTCGTCATCGGCATCGACACCTACGCCCCCACCCACCCGGACCTGACGAACGCGCGCAACGACGCCGTCGTCGTCGCGCAGCACCTGAGGGACGACTTCGGCTTCACCGTCACCACGCTGCTGGACCGCGAGGCCACCGTCGATGCGATCTGGGCCGTCCTCGACACCTGGCGTGACACCCTCCACCCCTCCGACGACGTCCTCGTCTTCTTCGCCGGGCACGGGGCGACGGCGGTGTCGCGCCGTCCGCGCGGCTACCTCGTCACCGCCGAGGCGGCCGCCCCGGCCGACGCCGCCGCCGCTGACACCACCCCCACCGACGCCGCCGCCGCTGACACCACCCCCACCGCCGCCGCCAGCCCGAGTCGCCGGGGCCCCGTGATTCCCCCTACCTGGCTCGCCGAGGACGACCTGATCGAGAGCGCCCGCGCCCTTCCCGCGCAGCGCGTGCTCCTCATCCTCGACGCGTGCTACGCGGGCACCGCGCTCCGCCTGTCGGACGCCCTCCTCGACGGCGAGCGCCACGACCAGGTGATCCGGATCCTCGTGGCGGGCACCGAACGACAGCCCGTCCTTGACGTGGGCGGCGGGCAGCACTCGGTCTTCACGCGCGCCCTCCTCGACGGCCTCGACGGCCTCGCCGACTCCGGCCAGCGCCCCGACGGCACCGTCACCGCCCGCGAGCTCATCACGTTCGTCTGCGCCGAGGTGCCGTGGCGTTCGCGCGTCCGGCTCGGCCCGGGCGTCCCCGCGCAGACCCCCGTGGGCGGGACGATCCAGGCACGGCCCGACGACGCCGACTTCACCTTCGTCCCCACCCGCCCACGCCTCCCCACCACCATCCTCCGCAACCTCTACAGCCCGGAGCCTGCTGACCGGGAGGCCGCCGCCCGGCAGCTCGCCGGCCTCCGCGGTCTCCCGACGGCGCCGCTCGCCGCCGCCGAACTCGTGCGGCTGCTGCGCGGCTGGGCGCCCGGCGGGAGGATGGCCGCGACGGACGAGCCCGTCGGAGGCGCGGCCGCGACAGGCGAGGGCGCCGGAACCGCGGCCGCGACAGGCGAGCCCGCCGGAGGCGCGGCCGCGGAACCCGCCGAATCGACCGCGGTTGTCGCAGCGGCTGCCTGTTCGCTCGGTGCCCTGGGCGAGCCGGCGGGGTTTGCGCCGCTGCTGCTCCTGGCGACCGGGGCCGAGGCCGCACCGTCGGCGGCTCGCTCCGGCGCGGCCCCCACGTCCCCTGGGGAGCCCTCCCCCACGTCCCCCGGCGAGCCCTCCCCCACGTCCCCCGGCGAACCCTCCCCCAGGTCCCCCGGCGAACCCTCCCCCACATCCCCCAGTGAGCCCTCCCCCACCGGGGCGGTGCGCGTGGCCGCCACCGAGGCTCTGGGCCGTCTGGTCGCAACCTCCGCCGCCACCCACCCCGGCGAGGCGGAGGAGGAACGGGCGGCCGCCGTCGAGACGCTGATCGGACTTCTCGGTGCGGACCCCGCCCTCCGGGAGGCCGCGAAGGCCGGCCTCGGGCACGTGCCCGCCGCCGCGCCCATCCTCGCCGCCCGCCTCACGGCGAAGACCCCCGCAGCCACCCGCCTCACGGCGAAGACCCCCGCAGCCACCCGCCTCACGGGGAGGGCCGCAGCCGCCCACCTCACGGCGAAGACCCCCCACCCGCCGACCACCCCCCACCCGGCGCGCACGGACCTGGCGGACGCGCTCGCCGTCGTGGGCCAGCGCCACGTGCACGACGACGTCGCCTGGCCCCGCCTCCCCACCCTTCCCGCGTGGCAGCGGCGCTGGCACCTGGCGCGGCGGCGGCTGTCGCCCCGCCTCGCGGCGATCCTGGGCGACGCCGGGGTGGTGGGCGCGGGCGCCGCAGCCGCGCTGGCGCTGGCGTACTTCGGGATCACGATGGTCGCGTTCACTCCCCAGCACGCGCGCGCGTTCGCCCCCGGCGCGATCTCCGTGGGGGCACTGCCGGGGCTGGTGGCCGGGGTGTCGCTGTTCGGGCTGCCGCGGGTGACCTCTGCGGCGAGCCGGTTCCAGAGCCTGCGCTCGGGCGCGGTGGGGGGCCTGCTCGCCGGGCTCGTGGTGGCCGCGGCGCTGTGGGTGCCGAACTGGTATCTGGGGATCGGCTGCCCGCTGAGTGAGGGCTGCCCGCCGAATGCGGAGTGGCTGTGGCTCGTGCCCGGACTGGCGGTGGGACTTCCGCTGGGCCTGATCGCAGGGACCGTGCTGCCCGCGCCGGGCTGGCCGCACGGCCGCCGCTGGGGGGCCCCGCTGCAGGTGGCGGTGTGCGTGGCGGCGTTCGCCGGGGTGCGGATGGCGTGGCCGGCGCTGCTGACCCAGCGCACCGACAACGTGCGCCTCGAGATCGGCATGTGGGCGCTGGGAGGGCTGGTCTTCGGCCTCGCCCTCGCGCTCCTGTGGCCGACGACGGCGGAGACGTCCGCCGCCGGCGGCGCGGAGGGGTGGGGGGCGGCGTCGGGAGGCTCGGCGCCCGCGGGTGCGGAACGGAACGACGAGGGGGGACCATGAGTGGCAGAAGCGGCCGTGCCGCGACGTTCATGCTGGTACTGCTGGTGGTGTCCGGCATTGGCGGGCTGCTGTGGTGGCTGTCCCGCGACCGGGACGGCGACGTTCCGGCGGCCGACCTGTTCTCCGTGAACAGCGACGTCACCCGCAAGGATGCCCGCTCGGGCACGCTCGAGGCGGTGCCGGCGAGCGAGCACCGCGACATGTGGGACGGCGACCTCGTCACGGTGGACACGTCGGGGCGGGCGCGGCTCGATCTGAGCGGCGCCGTCATGGAGGTCTACCGCACGACGGAGCTCACGATTGAATCCCGGCCCGACCTCACCGCGCCCGTCAGCGCCATCCTTCTCACGCACGGCGCGATCCTGGTCATGGCGGACGAGGACACCACGGTGGGGACCGACTGGGCGAAGGTCACGATCCGCGGGACGGAATGCCTCGTGTACGTCAACGACAGGATCGGCCTGCTGTGGGTGGTGGTCCGGTCCGGCACGGTGGAGATCGAAGCGGCGGGCAGGGTGATCGTGGTGAGCGGCGGGGAGCAGGCGTGGGTGTGGCGCGGCGATCCGCCGGTGGGACCGGTGCCGGCCGAACGCGCGCAGGTGCCGAACCTGGGTTACTTCCCGCTGATCCCGGAGCTCACCAACGGGGAGCTGGCGGACGACTACCTGCTCGAACCGGGCGGACGCGAGACGCCCGGGGTGGCGGTGACGGCGTCGACGACGGAGGTGCTGATCGGGAAGTGCCCGGGCGACCACTCCCTCGAGGTGACGGCGCGGCTGACCGGCCCGGATGAGGCGATCGCGCAGGTGGCGCGCGTCGAGATCAGCTACGGGTGGGATGGCCGCGTGGTGGACGCGTTCGACATGGACCGCGTGAGTGAGCGAAGCCTGCGGGCGGAGATCGTGCCGCGGTACGACGGGGACGGGACCACGCTGGAGTTCCGGGTGGCGGTGCTGGATGGCGACGGCGCTGACCTGGCGGGTGAGGGGGGTGAGGTGTCGCTGCGGCCCTGCCCGGTGATCGGAACCGTGATCCCGATCGACCCCACGTCCCTGGTGCCCGGGGTGTCGGTGTCCCAGGACGTGGAGCGGCTGTACTCGGGTGAGTGCCCTCCCGGCGAGCCGCACCCCACCACCCTGACCGTGACCGCCACGCTCACCGGTTCGGACCTCGCCGTGGGGCGCGTGGCCTCCGCGGAGATCGCGTACCGGTGGCCGAATGGACCGTCAGCCGCAGCGGCCATGAAGCGGGTGGACGATCGGACCTTCCAGGTGGAGATCGAGCCCACCTTCTGGCAGACCTCGGTACTGGACTACACGGTCACCGTGCGTGATTCCGCCCGCACGGCGCTGGCCAGCGCGTCGTGGACCGTGGCCCTCGAGGCCTGCGGGGTGGGGTGAGCGCTCACGCGTAGCGGGCCGCGCGCCGGCGCGCGGCGGGGTTCGCGCCTGCTCGTCGTCGCCGGGATCACCCCAGCCCGCACTCCTCCGTCACGATCTCACGCAGGCCCGGATGCGGGTCCTCCACCGCGACCCGGCGCAACGCCTCGCGCACGCTCGGCCGCGCGGCAATCCGTGCCACGTGGGCGGCGGCCTGCTTCCGGACCCCCACGTCCGCGTCCAGCAGAAGGTCAGGGGCCAACTCGGTCGCGACGTCGTCGGGCAGCACCTCCAGCCCGCTTGCTCCAGCCAGACGCACGGTGGGCTCGGAGGAGCGTGCGGCCAGCGTGAGCACGTCCATCCGCTGGTCCCCGGGAATCAGCACAGCGAGGTAGGCCGCCTTGGCGGCCAGGTCCGGCCGGCCGCCCGCGACCAGTTCGGCGAGGGCCGGCAGCGCGTCCGACCCAAGGGCGGCAGCGACTCCCGGATAGTCGATCTCATCCGGCGAAAGAGCCTCGATGACCTGTTCCTTCGTGACCATCGCTCCTCCTAGATGTTGTGGGTGAGCCGACTGTGCCGCATGGCGATGGCCTCGGCGGCCACCACGTCCGGCGGTGGGTTCGTGATGTTCCATGTGCCCCGCCCTGTCATCAGGCGATCGGTGAGCGCGGGTGGCGCGCCGGGGGCGGGGGGCGGCGGGTCGTCGGGGTGGGGCAGCCCGAGCACGTGGCCCACCTCGTGGCCGAGCGTCCAGCCCGAGGCGATCTGGGCGATGACGGCGCCCGGCCGGCCCGCCGGGTGCGACGCGCACCCGTTGTAGGAGGGGACGGTCGAGCGCACGAAGTAGACGACGACGTCGTTGGGCCCCGCCCAGTTCCGGTTGCCGAACAGCGTGTTCTGCTCCGCGGTGGTGCCGCCGGCGCAGGCTCCGACGTCGAGGTCGTTCAGCAGCGGCAGCGTGAGGTTCTCGGTGCTCACCCGCTGCACGCGAATACCGAGCAACTCGTAGACCCGCTGCATCTGGGTGATCATCGTGTCCAGCGCCACGCTCGTGGGATTGGTGAGCACCTTCACGTGCAGCCGCAGGAGACGTTGCCCGAACCCCACGTCATCATTCGCCGTGTTCAGCAGCCACCCGCCCGCGAACCGGGTCCCGTTCGGCGACAGGGTGAGGCCCGCCATCGACCCGCCCTGGAACCGCAGCACGCCAATGCCCCATGGGCTCGTGACCACCACTTCGTCGCGGCCGTCGTTGTCGAGGTCGTCGACGATGTCGAACCAGTTGTCCGCCGTGTTCAGGAGCCACCCGCCGAAGCGCGTCCCGTTCGGCGCCAGCCACGGGCACGCGAGCGTGGCACCCGCCACCTCCAGCACCCCGATCCCCCACGGGCTGATGACGAGCAGTTCAGGGAGGCCGTCACCGTCGAGGTCCCCCACGGGGGCGAAGCGGTTGTCCAGCGTGTTGAGCAGCCAGCCACCGAACCGGGTGCCGTTCTGCGCCATCACGCGCGAGTCAAGCCGTGTGCCGGTCCAGGAGAGGACTCCGAGACCCCAGGGGCTGGTGACGAGGAGGTCGGCGCGGCCGTCACCGGTGTAGTCCGCGGGGGTCCAGAAATGGTTGTCGTTCGTGTTGAGCAGCCAGCCGCCCATCCGGGTGCCGTTGCGGACCACTGTGAGCGCGGTGAAGGTGCCGCCGGAACGCTTCAGGATCGCGATGCCGGTGGGGCTGGTGACGAGGAGTTCGTCGATGCCGTCGCCGTCGAAGTCCCCGACTGGCCCGAAGCGGTCGACGGCGGTGTCGAGCCGCCACGTCCCGAACGTGGTGCCGTTGGGCTGGAGGGCGAGGCAACCGAACCCGGTGCCGCGCTGTTCGAGAATGCCGATCCCCCACGGACTGGCGACGAACCATTCGTCCCGGCCGTCGCCGTCGAAGTCGCCGGTGGGTCCCATGCGGTTGTCACCGGTGTTGAGCAGCCAACCATCGAAGCGCGAGCCGTTGGGGGCGAGAGCCGGGCACTGGAAGTCCCCGCCGGCCTTCTCCAGAATCCCGATGCCCCAGGGGCTGGAAACGAGGATCTCGGTACGGCCGTCGCCGTCGAAGTCGCCGGTGTCGGTGAACACGTTGTCCGCAGAGTTGAGCAGCCAGCCGCCGAACCGCGTCCCGTTCGGTTTGAGGGCGGCGGTTGTGATGGTGCCGGCGTTGTAGCTGAGGACGCCGAGACCCCACGGGCTGCGTAGCGGGATGCCGGCGCGACCGGTCCCGTCGAAGTTGTAACGGCGAGCGGTCATGGGCTCCCCCTCCCGGTGCGGTGCTGCAACGGCCATGCCTGCGGGGGCCAGTCTGCCACCGGGTGGCGTGGCTCACAAGGGTCTGGTGCGATTGGCCCGGGCGCGCGGACGGCGCGCGTGCCTGCACCCCGCCGTGTCTCCTCCTCATCGCTCACTTCGCTGCTGCGAGCGCTGAGTCCCCCCAGCTCTGCGCCCACGGCGACGACAGCCGTGGGCGCAGAAGCGTCTGATCAGCGGCGATTCTGGATTCCTGCCCGGTCAGGGCAGCATCTCCTCCCCTCGCTGGATCGACCCGTCCCGCACGTTGGACAGCTGCGCGCTCTCGAACTGACCGTCGAAGATCGTCCCCAGGTTCTCGCTGACCACCGTGCCGGTTGCGACAGCCTCGCGGACCATGGACCGGTAGTGCGAGAGCCACCAGTAGTCCTCGCTTCGCGACTTGTTGACGGACATGGTCCGTGTCACGGCACCCACGCCGGTCCACTCCACGGCAACGGTAATGACGTCAGTGAGGTCCTCGTTGAGGATCTCCTCCGCCCCGACACACTCATCTCCGTCCCACTCGGTGCAGACGACATCAACCACCATGGCGTCGCAGGTGAACTCCAGCGAGGCCGCGGTGAGTTTGCGGTCCATCGTGAAGGCGTCGTCGTCCTCCGCTATGCACCACACCTCGCGCACGATGACATCCGGGTCCTCGAACGGCCCCATAGACGCGAAGGCCACCACGCCCGAGATGGGCACCTCCTTGAGGGGCCTGGTTCCCGGCACGCGGGTTGTCTGGACGGCGTTCTCCAGGCCCGCCACCGTGAGGTAGCTGCCCTGTTCGGTGATGCCACTGGCTTCGGCGATTAGTCCCCTGAAACTGATGGCAAGCATGTCCGTCGGCGGCGCCGCACCAGCCGGGACCAGCATGCCAGCGCTCAGAACCAGCCCGAGCGCACCCACTCCCGCGACTCTCCTGACCCGCATGGTCGTCTCCTTCCTCGACCCCGGGCGGCCACTTCATCGCCCGGGTACCCTCCGGCTGCGGGAGCCGAACGCCAGAAGTATGACCCCGCCGTGAGAGTCACATGTGTCGGATCACACACCCAGCCTGTGCAGGTGTTGAGGAGCATCTCTGCGCAACCTCTGCACGTGTCGCGGGCCTCTCCACCTGCCACGCCGCGTCCCGGTCCCGCGCGCCTGCCCCGCCTCCAGGTGGGGCGCCTACTGCCCGACGTCCAGGTACCGCGCCGACCACACCGCCACCACATCCGCCACCCACCGCGCGTCGGCGGCCCGGGTCAGCAGGTGGTCCGCGCCGTCGAGCGCCACGAAGGACTTCGGGTGCCGCGCCAGGCGGAAGATCTCTGAGGCGTTGTCGATGCTGACCGTGCGGTCCTGCGGCGAGTGCATCACGAGCAACGCCCTGCCCAGCTCCGTGATCCGCCGGCTCTGCGGCTGCGAGCGGATGTCCTCCAGGAACGCCCTGGTGAGGGTGAACGGACGGCCGGCGATGCGGACGCCGACGACGCCGTCGTCGGCCACGTCCGCAGCCTCAACTCCCAGCAGGTCGGCCACGTGCCCGGGGTCGCTCGGCGCGGCGATCGTGACCACGGCCCGCACCTCCGGGATGCCGCCCGCCGCGGCGAGCACCGCGGCGCCGCCGAGGGAGTGTCCGACCAGCAGCTGCGGGGCCTGGCCGCGCTGGCGGAGGAAGTCGGCGGCGGCGGCGAGGTCCGCGACATCCATCGAGAAGGTGGCCGCGCCGAACGCGCCCTCGGACTCCCCGATGCCGGTGACGTCGAACCGGAGGACCTGGAAGCCGCGGTCGGTGAGGGCGCGGGCGATGCGGGCCGCCGCGATCGACTCCTTCCCGCACGTGAAGCAGTGCGCCACGATCGCGGAGGCGCCGGCTGCGGGCGGGGCGGGGCGGCCCGGGAGGGCGATGGCATCGGGGACGTCCAGCAACCCGGCGAGCCTCTGACCGTGTGCCCCCGGGAACTCCACCCGCTCCGCCATGCCCTGACTCCCTTCGTGCCCTGACTCCCGTCGCCGCCGCCGGTCGGCGGGTCAGCGCGGCGGCTTGATCTTGCGGACCCGGCCCGGCGACGCCGCACTCGGCGCAGCCCCGGCAGTTGCGGCCTCCACGGGCCCAACCTCGAGCACGATCTTGCCGAACGTCTTCTCGTCGTTCATCATCCGGTGCGCCTTGTCCGCGGCCTCCAGCGGCACCACGGCATGCACCACCGGAGTGATCAGGCCCCAGAACTCCCGGGCGTTCGCGACGATCATCGCCTTCTCCGTCCGCGTCCGCGCCCGGAGCGTGGAGCCGTGGATGGTGAGCCGGCGTGCGAGCAGCTT
>JALHDK010000313.1:0-1527 GCA_022838965.1 Actinomycetales bacterium
TGGAGCGCACGCTGGATGAGCGGCTGGGCATGGTGCTGGTACAGCGGTCCAAGAACGAGCGCGATGTCCACAGCGGCCAGATTGCGCTGCCGGGCGGCGCGCGTGAGGGCGCTGGCGTGCTGGGCCGTCATCGGCATGGGCCGCGCGAGGTACATCCGCCACGCGATTGCCACGCCGATCAGCATGATCCCGATCGTCGCCCCCATGATCACGGGGATCGGGAGCACGGGCTCGTGGTGCTCGACGTGCCCGGTGACCGGCTCGAGCCACGTCACGAACGCGTCGGACCAGGCGAGCAGTCCACCGAGAGCCACCGACCCGACCGCGAGGACGACCATGGGGATCGTCATCAGCGCGGGTGACTCGTGGGGGTGCTGCTCGGGCCCGTCGGGAGGCGACGTCCAGCGCTTCTCCCCGTGGAAGATCGCGAAGAAGAGCCGCGACATGTAGAACGCGGTGATCCCGGCGCCCACGAGCGCGACGGTGCCGAACACCCACGGCTGCCAGCCCTCCCCCACGAAGGCGGCCTCGATGATCTTGTCCTTCGACCAGAATCCGGAGAACGGGGGAATGCCGAGGATGGCGAGCCACCCCATCATGAACGTGATCCACGTGACCTTCATGGAGCGGGACAGCCCGCCGAACCGGCGGATGTCGACCTGATCGTGCATGCCGTGCATGACCGAACCGGCGCCGAGGAACAGGCCCGCCTTGAAGAAGCCGTGCGCGATGAGGTGGAAGATCGCGAAGGCGTAGCCGATCGGGCCGAGGCCGGCCGCGAGCATCATGTAGCCGATCTGCGACATCGTGGAGGCGGCCAGGATCTTCTTCATGTCGTCCTTGGCCGATCCGACGATCGCTCCGAACAGCAGCGTCACGGCGCCGACGACGGCCACGGCGAGCTGCGCCTCCGGGGTCTGGATGTAGATGGGGCCGGAGCGGACGACGAGGTACACGCCGGCGGTGACCATGGTGGCGGCGTGGATGAGGGCGGAGACCGGGGTCGGGCCGGCCATGGCGTCACCCAGCCAGGCCTGGAGGGGGATCTGCGCCGACTTGCCGGTGGCGGCCAGCAGGAGAAGGAGTCCGATGGCCGTGGCCCACCCGGAGCTGAACTCCGCGGCGAGCACCTCGTTGAAGGACACCGAACCCACCGTGGCGAACATCGCACCCATGGCGAGCAGCAGGCCCGCGTCGCCCACCCGGTTCATCACGAACGCCTTCTTCGCCGCGGTGGCGTACTCGGGGTTGTGGTTCCAGAACCCGATGAGCAGGTAGGAGGCGAGTCCGACTCCCTCCCAGCCGACGAACAGGAGGGCGTAGTTGTCGGCGAGCACGAGCAGCAGCATCGCGGCGACAAAGAGGTTCATGTAGGCGAAGAACCGGCGGCGGTCCGTGTCATGCTCCATGTACGCCACGGCGTAGACGTGGATGATCGTGCCCACGAAGGTGACCAGCAGGACGAACGACATCGACAGCGTGTCCACCCTCGTGGCGACGTCGATGGTGAGGTCGCCCGTGCCGATC
>JALHDK010000313.1:1533-3322 GCA_022838965.1 Actinomycetales bacterium
CTGGGACATGACCCGCTCCCCGGCGGGCAGTTGGAGTTCCTGGACCGTGATCGCGACGGCGAGGACGAAGGATGCGAACGGGGCGAGGACGCCGAGCCAGTGTCCCCACGGGTCGGTGCGCCGTCCCGCGACGAGGAGGAACCCGGCCGAGAGCAGCGGGATCGCGACGAGCAGCCACGCAGCCGACGCCGCCCCGGTCGCCGGGAGGGCGGCCACCGACTCGACCGGCACCGTGTTCAGAGTGGAGAGCATCCCAGCCCCTCAGTTCTTCAGCAGGGAGACGTCGTCAAGGGACGCCGACCGGCGGGTTCTAAAGATGGACACGATGATCGCCAGTCCCACCACGACCTCGGCAGCGGCGACGACCATGACGAAGAACGCCATGACCTGGCCGTCGAGGCCGCCGTGCATCCGCGAGAACGTGACGAGGCTGAGGTTGGAGGCGTTCAGCATCAGCTCGATCCCGAGAAACGCGATGATGGCGTTGCGCCGGACCATGACGGTGGTCGCGCCGATGGCGAACAGGATGGCCGACAGCACCAGGTAGTTGGTGAGTGTCACCTCTCCTCCCCCTCCGTGAGTTGCGGTGCCGGTTCGCCCGGCATGCCCGGCAGCCCGGCCTGCCCGGTGGGCCGGACCCGGAGGGTCGCGACATCCGGGGCCACCTGCTCGACGTCGAGTTGCTGGCCACGCACGCGCAGCACGCGGGGCACGGAGGCCGCCACGGGCTCCCCCGTCGCCGACAGCGCGGGAATGTCCGCACCGTTGTGGGTGGCGTAGACGCCCGGTGCGGGGAGTCCGCTGATGCGTGCGCCCCTGTCCGCCCAGGCCGCCAGCTTGGCGTCGGCGACGGCCCGCTGTGTGACGGGCGGGTGGAGCCGCTCGCGGTGGGTCAGGGTGATGGCGGAGACCGCCGCGACGATCAGGAGGGCGCCGGTGAGCTGCATGGCGAGGGGGTAGGTCGCGAAGAGGACCCGGGCGACCCCCACCGGGTTGGAGTCGATGTTGGCCGCCTCCAGGCCCGCCGGCGTGCCCAGGTTCGCGGCCATCACGATGCCACCCAGGCCCGTCGCGAGCCCCAGGCCGAAGATCCCGGCCAGCCAGCGGTGTCCCCTGATCGTCTCGATGAGCGACTCGGAGGCGTCAACGCCCACGAGCATCAGGACGAACAGGAACATCATCATGATCGCGCCGGTGTAGACCACCACCTGCACGACTCCGAGGAAGACGGCCTCCTGGACGACGTAGAGGCTCGCGAGTCCGATCATCACGAAGATCATCGAGACCGCCGCGTAGACCGCGCGCCGCGAGAAGAGGAGCGCCAGTGCTCCCAGGACCACGAGGGGAGCGACGATCCAGAAGAGCACGGCCTCGCCCGTCGAGACCGTGCCATCGGCGTTCAGGGCAGCAGGGAGCAGATGCAGTGCATTCACCGGGCCACCTCCGCGGCCTTGGGGAGGGTGGGATCGTTCGGCCGGTGGCGACGCACCCACTCCACCTGCTTCTCGGTGGGGCCGGTGACCGCGCCGCGGTAGTAGTCGCCGTCGGTGGTGCCCTCCACCATGGGATGGGGGGCTGCGAGCATCCCCTCCTCCAGGGGCGCGAGCAGATCCTGCTTCTCGTAGATGAGGCCCTCCCGGGTGGGCCCGGCGAGCTCGTACTCGTTGGTCATCGTGAGGGCGCGGGTGGGGCAGGCCTCGATGCACAGCCCGCAGAAGATGCAGCGCAGGTAGTTGATCTGGTAGACGCGGCCGTAGCGCTCGCCGGGCGCGTACTGCGCGTCGGGGGT
>JALHDK010000066.1 GCA_022838965.1 Actinomycetales bacterium
CGAGGGATGCGGTGCGGGAGATCGCGGCAGGCGGCGACACCCTGCCGCGCTGTCCGGATGACGGCACTGCGCATCCACCGGGGAACCCGTGAGATTCACATCGCATCGAAGTGTGTCAGGCTAGTGATCGGACCCTGTGAGACCGGAGGAGCCTCATGACTTACGCCGATTTCCCTTCGTCCGAGCGGCCCCGGGCACCGCGGCCGCCAGCCGGAGGACGACTGCCGGGACGGGGCGGGGCCTTCGGGCCCACGGTGGTGGTCCTCCTCGTCCTCGCCGGGGTCGTGGTCGCGCTGGCGGAAGTCTGGACCGATGTGCTCTGGTTCGCGCAACTGGGTTACACACGTGTCTTCTGGACCGAGTGGCTGGTACGTGCCGCGTTGTTCGCGCTCGGATTCCTGTTGATGGGCGTCACCGTCGGGCTCAACACCCTTTTCGCCTATCGGGCCCGGCGCACGTACGTGCCGGTCGGCGCCACGGATCGCAATCTCGAGATGTACCGGCAGCAACTCGCCCCGCTCCGCAGGGTGGTATTCCTCGCGATCGTGGGCTTCACCGGGCTCTTCATGGGCGCATCGCTCGCGGGCCAGTGGCGGACGGTGCTGCTGTGGCTCAACCGGGTCGCCTTCGACGTGAGTGATCCCCACTTCGGGCTCGACGTCGGATTCTTCGTGTTCACCCTTCCGTTCCTCCGGCTGGTGCTCTCCACGTTGATGTGGACCGTCACCACCTCCCTCATCGCGGCGACCGCCGTGCACTACCTTTACGGCGCCGTCGCCTTCACACCACGGTTCTCGATCGCGCGGCCGGCGCGGGTGCAGATCGCGACGTTGGCGGCCCTGCTGGCGGTCCTCGGCGCCATCAGCCTGTGGCTCGACCGCTATTCGCTGCTGCTCGCCGACGGAGAGAAGTTCGCCGGTGCCGGCTACGCCGCGGTGAATGCCGTGATGCCCGGCAAGGCGATCCTCGCCGGCATCGCTGTGGTCGTGGCCGTGCTCTTCGTGATCGCCGCGGTCCGCGGCATGTGGCGCCTTCCCGTCGTGGGCCTGGCGTTGATGATCGTCTCCTCCATCGTGGTCGGTGGGGTCTACCCGGCGGTCGTGCAGCGCTTCCAGGTGGACCCCAACGCCGTCGAGACCGAGACGCTCTACATCCAGCGGAACATCGACGCCACGCTGGCCGCCTACGGCATGCGCGACATCGAGAAGCAGCGCTACTCCGCGCGTACCGACACCGAGGCGGGGCAGTTGCGCGAGGACAGCGAATCGACGGCGTCCATCCGTCTCCTCGACCCCACCATCGTCGACCAGACGTTCCGCCAGTACCAGCAGAACCGGCAGTACTACAACTTCCCCGACACACTCGCCGTTGACCGCTACACGTTCGACGGCGAGAGTCACGACACGGTGATCGCGGTCCGCGAGCTCTTCCAGGACGGGTTGGGTGCGGCGCAGCGCACCTGGGTGAACGACCACACGGTCTACACCCATGGGTACGGCGTCGCCGCAGCCTACGGCAACAGGACCGCCGCCGACGGCCAGCCGCAGTTCTTCGAGCGCGGCGTGCCCTCGACCGGCTCCCTGGGAGCCTACGAACAGCGCGTGTACTTCGGAGAGAACTCCCCGACGTACTCCATCGTCGGAGCGCCCGAGGGAACTCCGCCCTGGGAGTTCGACTACCCGGACGACAACGCCCCGAACCAGTACGTCTCGTACACCTTCCAGGGCGACGGGGGACCCTCGGTGGGCAACCTGTTCACCCAGGTGCTCTATGCCATCAAGTTCCAGTCCTTCAACATCCTGTTCTCCGACCGGGTCACCAGCGAGTCGCAGATCCTCTACGACCGTGACCCGCGCCAGCGCGTGGCGGAGGTGGCTCCGTTCCTGACGCTCGACGGCCGGACCTACCCCGCCGTCGTCGACTCCGACGACGATCCGGACACCCCCAAGGACCTCCTGTGGATCGTCGACGCCTACACGACGTCGAACGACTACCCCTACTCCGCCCGCGCCCTGCTGCAGGACGCGACCCTCACGTCGCTCGGCGCGCAGGGCCAGATGTTCGCCCCGGTGACGCGCGTGAACTACATGCGCAACGCGGTGAAGGCGACCGTGAACGCCTACGACGGGTCGGTCACCCTCTACGAATGGGACGCGCAGGATCCGGTGCTGCGTGCCTGGAAGGACGTGTTCCCCGGCGTCATCAAGCCCACGGCCGAGATCTCCGGTGACCTGATGGCGCACCTCCGGTACCCGGAGGACCTGTTCAAGGTGCAGCGTGAACTTCTCACGCGCTATCACGTCGACGACGCGGCCTCCTTCTACTCGGGCAACGACTTCTGGGCGAACCCGAACGATCCGACCGCCGGCGAAGCGGTACCCCAGCCCCCGTACTACATGACGCTGAAGATGCCGGGTACCGAGAAGGCATCCTTCTCGCTCACGACCAGCTTCATCCCGGGCGGGCAGTCGGGACGGCAGATCCTTACGGGATTCCTGGCGGTGGACGCCGAACCGGGCAACGAGGCCGGGAAGATCGCCGAGAGCTACGGCACGATGCGACTCCTCGAGTTGCCCCGCGACCTCACCGTTCCCGGACCGGGACAGGTGCAGAACCTCTTCAACGCGAACCCCACCGTGTCCACCCAGCTGAACCTGCTGGAGCAGAACGCCTCGCAGGTGCTGCGCGGCAATCTGCTGACCCTCCCCGTGGGGGGCGGACTGCTGTACGTCCAGCCCGTCTACACCCAGTCGGCCAGGGGGACGCAGGTGCCGCTGCTGCATCGCGTCCTCGTCTCGTTCGGGGACGAGATCGGGTTCGCGCCGACCCTGTCCGAGGCTCTCGACCAGGTGTTCGAGGGTGACTCGGGCGCCGCGACGGCGGACGGCGGGACTGTCCAGCCGGGAGACGGCGGCGTGCCCCCCGAGACGACGGCGGAGGAGGACCTCCGTGCCGCTCTCGCGGCGGCGTCCCAGGCGATCCGCGACGGCCAGGCCGCTCTCGCCGAAGGCAACTGGGCGGCCTATGGAGCCGCGCAGAACCGGTTGGACGCCGCGCTGCGTGCGGCCATCGAGGCCGAGGCGCGCATCTCGGGGAGCGTCCCCGTCGAGGCGCCCGAGGGTGACCAGACGCAGGTCGAGCCCACGCCGTGAGCCTGTGAGGGACCACACGTGGCGTGCTGTTTGCGCGCGAGGGTCCCCGGGACGTAGAGTGGTCAGGCCGACGCGGGGTGGAGCAGCTCGGTAGCTCGCCGGGCTCATAACCCGGAGGTCGAAGGTTCGAATCCTTCCCCCGCTACGTGGAGGGGCCCCGGTCCGTGTGGACCGGGGCCCCTCGCTGTGCCTCGCCCCTGCCGGGGCGCTCGCCGGGAAGCCTCAGCTCGCCGGAAAGCCTCGGGGGGCCGGCCTCGTCCACGTGCCGAACCTGAAGCGGGCACCGGCTCGGGAGACCTGCCACGGGCCCCAGGCGACAGCGTCCTCGTCAACCTCGGGGGCGTGGACGTCGCCGGGAGCCTCGACATCGATCTGGGTGATGATCACCTCATCGGCATAGGGGAGCGCCTGCTGGTAGACGTCGCCACCCCCGATCACCCACACCTCATCGTCCGCCCGCAGGCCCTCCTCGAGCGAGCGCACGACCTCCGCGCCCTCCGGGGAGAAGTCGGGATCGCGGCTGAGCACCAGGTTGCGGCGGCCGGGAAGAGGCTGGAACTCCGGTTCCAGCGAGTCCCACGTGGTTCTGCCCATGAGGAGTGTCTTGCCACGGGTCTTCTCCTTGAACCAGGCAAGATCCTCCGGGACATACCATGGCATGACGCCATTGGCGGCGATCACCCGATCCCTCGCCTGCGCCCAGATCATGACGATCAACGCGGATCCTCCCCGAACTCAGACCGCGATCGCGGCGCGGATCGCGGGGTGGTGGCGGTAACCCTCGAGGATCACGTCCTCGTAGGTGTAGTCGAACAACGACGGTGCCTGCCGCAGCCGGAGACTCGGGAACGGGTACGGCTCGCGGGAGAGCTGTTCGGTGACCGCGTCGATGTGGTTCGCGTAGATGTGGCAGTCCCCTCCGGTCCAGATGAAGTCCCCGACCCCGAGGCCGGTCTGTTGCGCCACCATGTGGGTCAGGAGGCTGTAGGACGCGATGTTGAAGGGGACCCCCAGGAACAGATCCGCCGACCGTTGATAGAGCTGGCACGAGAGCTTGCCTCCCGCCACCCAGAACTGGAACAGGGCATGGCACGGTTGCAGGGCCATCTTGTCGAGATCGCCCACGTTCCAGGCGGAGACCACCAGGCGGCGCGAGTCAGGATCGGTGCGGATCAGGTCGAGCACCGTGGAGATCTGGTCGATGTGTCGCCCATCGGGGGTGGGCCACGAGCGCCACTGCACCCCGTAGACCGGGCCCAGCTCGCCGTCTGCATCGGCCCACTCATTCCAGATCCGCACGCCGTGCTCCTGCAGCCAGCGCACATTCGACTCGCCCCGCAGGAACCAGAGCAGCTCATGGACCACGGACTTGAAGTGGACGCGTTTGGTGGTGACGAGGGGGAACCCCTCGGACAGGTCATAGCGGATCTGGTGTCCGAACACCGACAGGGTTCCGGTCCCGGTCCGATCGTTCTTGACAACGCCGTGCGTCAGCACGTGACGCAGGAGGTCCTCGTACCCGGTGTTCACCCGCGCCCCTCGTGGGTGCCGCTCGGGTCATCCCCGATTCGGCGGCTGAAAGACGCCGGCGGCGGCCCGAACGCCTCACGTGCGCCCTCGACGACGTCCCTGCCCATCGCACGTCCGCCGGTGTAGCCGATCACGGCGCCGATCCCGAAGGGCAGCAACCGCCCGACCAGATTCCGCCCGGTGACCTCGGCGCCCTTCCGCACGGTGCGGGCCCGGACGGAGCGGCTCACCGCCTTGACGGTGCCGAGCGGGAGGCGGGTCATGAGTGTCCTCCCCCAGTAGAGGGATCCGACTCCGAGCTGCGTCTGAACGGCAGTCGCTCCCTCCTCCCCGAGGAGCGAGGTGAGCAGGAGGTCGCGGCGGCGCTCGACGTCGTCGAGCGGCACACCGTGGACGTCCGCCACCGCCATCACGTGAGTCGTCGCATCGCGCAGGAAGGACGTCACCTGCGCGCCCGTGAGGAGGAAGGCGGTCCCCGTGCCGACACCGGGCATGGCGGCGAGCAGTCCGATCAGGCCACCGGCGCGGGCGGCGCGACGACGGAACCGCTGCTCGAGCAGGCCGATCACCTCTGCCGGGTCCGCGTCCGGGGCCGCACGCCTGACGTCGTCGACCTTCCGGTGAATCTTCGCGGAGGGGATGGCGACCGCGCGGTCGAGGATGGGCCCGAGCCTCGTCTGGAATGTCTCGGACGTGCGTGTCATCTGCACTCCCTTGTGAACCGGGCCCGCCGATCGGGCACTTCTCCTGCATTGTCGCTGACGGACCACCTGTCCCGCACGGCGGGGCAGACGGAATACCCCGGTGCCGGGCCAGCCTGCGCCCGCTGCCGGGTCATCCTGCGCCGCGGGTGGGGCGGGCGGGTTCCGGGTCAGCGGTTGAGGTAGGCCCGCGCTGCCGACTCCTCCGCCCGGACCACCTTCTCCAGCGCACCCACTGCCGCGGACTCGAGCTTCTTGCCCACCAGAGGGACTTTGGCGGTCACCTCGCCGTCGTACCTCCTCTCGGTGGAACCGTCCGCGGGGTCGAGCCGGAAGCCGGCTGAGGCGTGGGCGGGTAGACCGTCGAACTGGACCGTCATGGTTCCACTCGGCGAGCGATCGCCGGCTTGGCGGTGCCACGACTCCACCAGGGTCACGGTGAGCCGGGCGGGGACGAACCTCCGGTAGGCGGCGGGCACCATCGCGGGCGGCACGACGGCGCGCACGCGAAACACCGGCGCATCCGGGTCGCCGGCAACGGACTGCTCGAGGACCTCCATCCCCAGCCGCGCGACCCGGAACTCGAGGTAGTCCGGATCCTGCAGCATCCGGGTGACGACGGCGAGATCTGCGGGATAGCGGACGGTGGATTCGAACTTCATGTGGTGCTCCTCCTGGGCAAAGGCCGGCCGGTGCACGCCGTAGGCTGGTGGCGTGGCGAATCTGGGCGAGATGCTGCGCCTCCACGGTACCCTCACGCCGGCAGAGATGGAGTGGTTGCACCTGCTGGTCGTGGACTGGCAGGTGGTCGCGGACCTGTCCTTCTCCGATCTGGTGCTGTGGATCGAGCACGACGGCGGCTTTGTGGCGGTCGCCCACTCGCGGCCGTCCACCGGAGTCACGGTCCACCAGGATGACGTCGTCGGGCAGCGGTTGCCCCCGACCCGCATCGATCTCGTGAGGCGGGCCGCGAGCGAGGCGAAGATCCAGCACTCCCAGGAACCACGATGGACCGGGTCCTTCGCGGTGCGTGAGGACCTCATCCCTGTCGTGTGCTCGGGGCGTGTGGTCGCCGTCATGTCGCGGGAAGCGAACCTCGGCATCGCCCGGTCGCCGTCGCGACTGGAGGTGAACTACCTCGCGCTCGCCGAGGAGCTGTGCGGGATGATTGCCCGGGGTGAGTTCCCCAACAAGTCCGCACCGGCGGTGCGACGGGGTCTGCCCCGCGTCGGCGACGGCATCGTCCGGCTCGATCCCGAGGGGGTGGTGGTCTATGCCAGCCCCAATGCGATGAGCGGGTTCCACCGTCTCGGACTTCCGGGTCCGCTCATCGGCCGGCACCTGGTCAGCGGTGTGACGGAGCAGCTGGACGAGACGGCCCCGGTGGACGAGGCCCTGCCCCTGGTGCTCACGGGACGCGCGGCGTGGCGCACCGAGGTGGAGGCGCGGGGCGTCGCGCTCTCACTGCGCTCGATTCCGTTGACGGAGTACGGCCGGCGAAAGGGTGCCCTGCTGCTGGTCCGCGACGTCTCGGAGATCAGGCTGAGGGAGCGTGAGCTCATGACCAAGGACGCCACCATCCGGGAGATCCACCACCGGGTGAAGAACAACCTCCAGACGGTGTCCGCACTGCTCCGGCTGCAGGCCCGGCGCAGCGATTCGGAGGAGACCCGCAGCGCCCTGGAGGAGGCGCAGCGGCGGGTGTCGACGATCGCCGTGGTCCACGAGACCCTGTCCCAGACCATTGACGAGACCGTCGACTTCGACGATCTCATCGGGCGCATCCTGTCGATGACCGCCGACATCGCGACGCCGGAGAAGCGCGTCTCGACGCGCTTCGAGGGCAGTTTCGGCATGATCTCGGCGGATGTCGCGACGTCGCTCGCGGTGGTGCTCACGGAGCTGGTGGCCAACGCGGTGGAACACGGACTGGGCCGGCTGGGTGGTCAGGTGATCGTTCGGGCGACACGGGCCGGGGAGGATCTCACGGTGGAGGTGATCGACGACGGGAAGGGGATCGGCCCGGACGGACCAGGGTCGGGACTCGGGACGCAGATCGTCCGCACGCTGGTGAGCGCCGAACTCCGCGGCAGCATCACCTGGGTCCGCGGCGAGACCTGCGGCACGATCGTGACCGTCCATGCGCGATTGCGCGACGAGGGCCGGGAGGGCCGCACCTCGTGAGCGGACGCCGCACCTCCTGAGCGGACGGAGAGAACGCCGTTGGGGGGCGCCCTCGGGCGCCCCCCAACGAAAGAGAATCAGACCCGGATCAGCTGGCGCGGCGTGCGCGTGCGGTGCGCCGCTTCAGGGAGCGGCGCTCGTCCTCGCTGAGACCACCCCAGACACCGGCATCCTGACCCGTGTCCAGCGCCCACTTGAGGCAGACCGCAGCAACCTCGCAGCGGTGGCACACAGCCTTCGCTTCCTCGATCTGCTGGAGGGCAGGTCCCGTGTTCCCGATGGGGAAGAACAGCTCCGGGTCCTCCGTCAGACACGCCGCGCGGTGACGCCAGTCCATCAATGACTCCTTCGTGGGCGCGAAACAGCAAGCATTCCGACGCCGCTCTTTCACGCTGAACAATCCGTACTGAATGCAAGCTTCACACGCCCTCCACAGACTGACAAGGCAGGCGGGCGGAACGTCGCGGGTAAGCTTGCTCACACCGTGGGTGGGCGGAACGCCGGCTCACGGTACCATCGCGTGGTGACAGACCCGCGACCTGCGACAATCACCGTGGCGGTGTGGGCGACCTCCCTGATGGTCGTGGCGCTCGCGTTGCTGGCGGCCTGGGACATCGTGGCCACGTGGGGCACCCTGAGCCCTGCCGAGATGGGGACCGACCTCTACTACGTCGCCGTCGCGCTCATTCTCGTCCCCTCCGCGATGGCCTTGCGGGCCGGACGCCAGTGGGGCAGAGCCGTCATCGTGACCGCTCATGTCCTGCTCGTCCTGTCCATGATCGCCCTCGCCGGGTTCCTCGGCTGGCTCGTGGTCCTGCCCGTGACACTGAGTGGGACCGTGCTCCTCCTGCTGGCGACCCCCTCGGCGCGCCGCTGGGTGGCGGCCCACAGTCCCCGCCGTGTCCTCTTCGACGACGAGTGACGCAGGTTCACCTGGCCACGCGCAGTGCCCGGGACGAGCCCTGGCTGATGACCACCGCGTACCCCGGAGTCCCCGGTTCCAGCTCCGAGGTGTACTCCAGTCCCGGCAGGCGAGGGTAGAGGTCGGGTCGCAGCAGGACGATGGTCGCCTCGGTCCTGAGCCGTGCGAGCCGACCGGCCCACGCTGTCGCCAGCACCGACGGCGTCACGGTGGCGATCAGTGGGCCTCCGGCATCCGGCACGCTTCCCTCGGCGATCGTCGCCTCCGGGTACTGGCCGTGGATCAGGCGTGCCGTGGCTGACCTGCCCGTTCCGGGGGGCCCGACGACGAGGAAGTCACCCGACGCCGCGACGTCCACCACGGTCTCGCCGTCGGACCCGAGCACCACCCGCCCCGCTGCGCGCGACGGCGCGACGGCGAGGGGGAGAGCGGGGAAGCGGCGCGCGACGCCGAGCCGACCGTGGACCACCTGCGACTGGAGCAGGATCTGCACGGTGAGGGCCCCGGGCATGAGCAGTCCGCGCCCGGGCACGGACGGAGGCAGACCCGCGACGGCTTCCCGCGGCAGCCCGGCGAGCAGGGCGGTCGCCGGATCGGTCCCGTGGAGGAAGATCCGGTCGCGGAGCGGTTCCGCCCAGCGGGCCGCCGCCTCGGCAGGTGGAGCGGTGATGATGAGGCGGGCGCCGCTCGCGCGGGCTGACCGGAGGAGCACGGCGAGGGCCCCGGTCGCGTGCCCCGGGCCCACGAGCGCGTCAGAGGTGTCGATCCAGGTCTCGACGTCGTCCAGCACGACGGTGCGTCGCACGCGCCCTGGCCGCGTGACGTGGTTCAGCAGGCGGGACACCACCCGCGTCTGGCGGGGGTCGATCACTCCGCCGAACGATGCGCCCGCCGATTCCAGGCAGGGTGCGGGCGCCGAGGAGACGAGCCACACCTCGTCTCCCTGGGCGAGCGCGACCGATGCCGCCGTGTGGGCTGCCCCGGACCGCCCGGAGCCCGCGGTCCCGAGGATGAGCAGGCCCCCGTCGGGAAGGGTCACCGGCCGCTGGTCGAGCTCGCTGGGGTGGTCTGCGAGTGCGACGGCGTCGGCGGGGAAGTCCCGGGCCGCCACCAGCGCGGGGAGGGGTGGCTGCCACGGGGGAGCGACGGCGGTCCCGTCTGCCGCGCTCCTGATCCGCGCCACGACGTCGAGGACGTCCGGGCGCTGCCCGCTCCACGCGATCTGGGCCGCGGTGAGTCCCGCAGCGTGGACCAGGGCCCTGCCGGGAACCTTCTCGAGAGTCGCGGCATCCGGAACACCCAGGACATCGAGCGAGTCCGGGCGCTCGGCCACCCGCAGGCACACCCGCAGGGGCATGTTCGCACGGAGCTCGGGGCCGACGGCGCCCGCTGGCCGCTGCGTTCCGACGATGAGGTGAATGCCCAGGGACCTGCCCTGGTTGGCGAGGCGGAGGAACTGCTCGAGCAGGTCGGGATGATCG